>CAZVNB010000022.1:0-40858 GCA_964628355.1 uncultured Planctomycetia bacterium
GAAATGGTCATGCCAGGAGACTCGGTAACCGTATCGGCAGAACTCATCACCCCCATTGCCATGGAAAAAGAACTAAGATTTGCCATTCGTGAAGGCGGCCACACGGTGGGCGCTGGAGTCATTTCGGAGATTATTGCGTAACTATGGCCACCGTCGGCGCGCAGAAAATAAGAATTCGTCTCAGGGCTTATGATCACCGGGTGTTGGATCAGTCGGCAAAAGAAATCGTCGATACGGCCAAAAGAACCGGAGCAAAAGTTTCCGGCCCGATTCCGTTACCGACGGATTGCGAATTGATCACGGTCAATCGTTCGCCGTTCATCGATAAAAAGTCGAGAGAACAATTTTTCATGAAAACGCACAAAAGACTTTTGGACATTTTAAACCCCACAGCCAAGACCATCGATGCATTAAGGAAATTAGATTTACCGGCCGGGGTTGACGTCGAAATAAAGTAAACAGGTGATTTGAGGAATACGATGCAAGCGATTTTAGGAATGAAAGTAGGGATGACGCAGTTGATCACATCCGAAGGCCATTTGATTCCTGTGACGGCGCTGGAAGCGGGACCTTGTATTGTGACTGACGTAAAAACCGTTGATAAACACGGTTATAAGGCGATTCAGCTGGGCTATGGCAACACCTTGAAAGAAAAAAATACGACCAAGCCGTATAAAAATTATTTTGCCAAGAAAAATTTACCAGTCAAAAAATATTTGCGTGAAGTACGTTTAACGCCGCAGGAAAATTATGAATTGGGACAGGAAATCAAAGCGGACATTTTCAAGATCGGAGACTTGTTGGACATTCAGGGGCGTTCTATTGGAAAAGGTTTCGCAGGGGGCATGAAACGCTGGCATTGGAAAGGCGGTCCCGGAAGTCACGGCTCCATGTTTCACCGCCGCATTGGTTCGGTAGGCGCTAGCTCTTTTCCTTCGCGCACTTGGCCTGGGCATCATATGCCCGGACACTTAGGGAATGCCAATATCACCGTTCAAAATTTGGAAGTCGTGAAAGTGGATAGTGCCAAGAATCTAATTTTGGTCAAAGGTTCGGTTCCGGGTGGCGACAATGCGCTGCTTTATATTCGGCGCTCGCTGAAAAAACCGGGTGGCGTGAAAGCCAAAATTGCTCAACAAGAATCGCTAAAGAAAGATCCGCTTAAAGCTGCCAAGAAAGCGGCGGCAGGCGGCGGTAAGAAAAAATAATGCCTCAACGTCGAAAAAAAATAAGCAAGAGCAAAAAAACAAGACCCGTTTCCAGGAAAGTGAAGACGAAGTCCAAAGCGCCGGCCAAAGCAAAAAAAGAAACAAAAGCTGCTAAGGCCCCTGCCAAAAAGGCAGCGCATGAGGGCGTGCTGCCTGTCTATGATTTGAATGGCAAGTCGGTGGACAAAATGACGCTGGACCCCGTTTTTCACGAAGGTGAAGTGAATCAGGATGTAATTTATCAAGTGGTTTTGATGTACCAGGCTGGCCAGCGCGAAGGTACCGCCGCCACCAAAGACCGCGGCCATGTTTCGGGGGGCGGAAAAAAGCCTTGGAAGCAGAAGGGCACCGGGCGCGCCAGACACGCATCGATTCGTTCTCCCTTATGGAAAGGCGGCGGCGTGACATTCGGACCGATGCCCAGAGACTACTCCTATTCCGTGCCCGCGCAGCTGAGACGAAGAGCCGTGGCCGAAGGGGTTAAAGATAAAGTTTCCAACGGGAAGCTTTTTATGTTAGATCGTCTGGACCTTGAAAATCCCAGAACAAAAATTATGGCCGGTGTTCTGCGTGCGCTCAAACTGGAAAAGCCGTTGGTGCTGGTGGACAAGAAAAGCGACAACTTGATTCTAGCCTCCAGGAATATTCGTGGCTTAAGTCTTAAAACAGCCGATGAAGTCAATGCGCTGGATGTGGTTTCGCATCGGGAGTGTCTGATGACGCAGAGCGCCTACACCGGATTATTGAAGAGGCTCAAGTCGTGAAAGATTGCTACGCGGTGCTTCAATCGCTTTTGAGAACGGAAAAAGGCACGATTCAGGCGATCAATAATCAATACTTATTCTCGGTGAAAAAAGACGCGAATAAAATTCAGATCAAACGCGCCGTTGAAGAGATCTATAAAGTGAAGGTTGCAAAAGTCAACACGCAGGTGATGCCCGGTAAGTTGAAGCGTGTGCGCTATCAGCTGGGTCACACGCCGGATTGGAAAAAGGCTGTCGTGACGCTCAAAACCGGACAGAAAATAGATTTAGCTTAAAAAGAGAAAAAGGATTTATGGGAATTAAATCATTCAGGCCGTTCACTCCATCGCTTCGCTGGACGATGACTTCTGATTTTGCGGAGCTGTCCCCGAAGCACAAAAAGCCCGAGAAGTCGCTGACCGAGAATTTAAGAGCCAGTGGTGGACGCAATGCGCACGGCCGCATGACTTCTCGTCGGCGTGGCGGTGGGCATAAGAAGAATTACCGCATCATTGATTTCAAGCGAGACAAGTTTGGCGTTCCAGGCAAAGTCATTTCGATCGAGTATGACCCAAACCGCAGCGCTCGAATCGCACTGATCGAATATGCGGACAAGGAGCGTCGTTATATTTTATGGCCAGTGGGTTTGACGGTAGGAATGACCGTGATGAGCGGAAAGGGCGCTGAAATCCAGTCCGGCAATGCGTTGCCGCTTTCTGATATTCCCTTGGGCGCGCAAATTCACAACATTGAAATGGCCAAAACCCGTGGTGGCATCATGGTACGCAGCGCCGGCGGTTACGCGACTTTGATGGCCAAAGAGGGAGAGTATGCCAGTGTCAAACTCCCCTCCGGTGAAGTGCGGCTGATTTTGGTGGATTGCTGTGCCACGATCGGACAGATCGGCAATCTCGATCATGAAAATTTATCGCTGGGTAAGGCAGGACGTAATCGTTGGCTCGGGCGTCGGCCTGCGTCTCGCGCGGTTGCCAAAAATCCCGTGGATCATCCAATGGGCGGCGGCGAAGGCAAATCGTCGGGTGGACGTCACCCCACTTCGCGAAGCGGTGTATTGGCTAAGGGTTTAAAGACACGCCGCAAGAAAAAGCATAGTTCAAAATATATTGTGAGCGGGAGACCTAGATAAATGTCACGTTCAATCAGCAAGGGTGCGTTTGTAGACGAGAAGCTTTTGAAGAAGGTGCATGCGATGCAAAAGCAGCGCGAGAGAAAGCCCATCAAAACTTGGTCGCGTCGCTCGACGGTGACGCCGGATTTTGTGGGACTGACGATGATGATTCACAACGGCAGGACATTTCAAGCGACATTCATCACCGAAAACATGGTGGGACACAAATTGGGTGAATTTGCATTGACGCGCACGTTCCACAAGCATGGCGGCATCACGAAGATGACGGCGGAGCTGACTTAATTATGATCTCCAAAGCCTCCGCCAGTTTTGTTCGCATTTCGCCTCGCAAGGTGCGCTACGTGATTGATTTGATTCGCAAGAAGCCGGTGGATCAAGCGCAGGCAATTTTGAACGGTTCTCCCAGACGCGCCGGGGAAATTCTTCGCAAGCTGCTCAATCAGGCCTTGGATGCGGCTGAGAAAAATTCGCAAGTTCATGCAAAAGACCTGATAATCTCCAAAGTTTTGGCGGATGGCGGTCCGTCCATGAAACGTTTTCGCGCTGCGACCATGGGTCGCGCCAACCGCATCAAAAAGAGGACCAGCCACATTCAAATCGAATTGGATTTGGGGAAAAAGGGCCAAAGCATTTTGCCCAAGCCTCTTTCCAAGGATGCAAAAATAAAAGCGGTTCCACAACCAGAAGTTAAAAAGAAAGAGAAAAAATTTTTGAATAAGAAAACCGCGGGAGCCAGATAATGGGCCAAAAAGTTCATCCAGTCAGTTTTCGACTCGGGTATATTAAAACGTGGAGTTCTCGTTGGTATGCGCGCAAAGTGGATTTTGCAAAATTTCTTCACGAGGATATCAAAATACGCAAGCACGTGAAAAAAATGTTTTTACAAGCGGCGGTGGCAAAAATCGAGATCGAGCGTGCTAGCGACAAGATCCGCGTGTACGTGCATACGGCGCGACCCGGTGTGATTATCGGACGTAAAGGAGCGGACATCGACCGTTTACGCGAAGATCTGCAGGCAATTACAGGCAACAAGGAAGTGCATATCAACATCGTCGAGATTAAAAATCCTTCGACGAATGCCCAGCTCATTTCCGAAAATATCGCGCTGCAACTTGAAAAACGCATTGCCTTTCGGCGTGCGATGAAAAAAGCGATTCAGCAGGCGATGGACAGCGGAGCCAAAGGGGTCAAAATTCAAACAAAAGGCCGCTTGGCCGGATCTGAAATTGCGCGCACCGAAGGTTATCTCGAAGGCACCGTGCCGCTTCACACGCTGCGAGCGGATATTGATTACGGATTTTCAGAAGCCAACACGACGTATGGAAAAATCGGCGTGAAGGTGCTGGTCTATAAGGGAGATATTCTCAGAGTTTTGAATACGCCAAAAATCGAAAAGAAAGAAGAAGTTGATATTCTGGCGTTGACGCCGGAAAAGCCAGGCACGGAGTCCTCTCATGCTATTGATGCCTAAACGCGTCAAATATCGCAAGACCCAGCGTGGACGCCGCAAAGGTTCGGCGCAGCGTGGTTCCCATTTAAGTTATGGCGAATATGGTTTGCAGGCGCTGGAGAATGCCTGGATCACCAATGTGCAGATCGAGGCCGCGCGCGTGGCCATTTCCCGAAACGTGAAGTTGGGAAAAGTTTTTATCCGTGCGTATCCGGATAAACCTGTAACCAAAAAACCCGCTGAAACCCGTATGGGAAAAGGTAAGGGTATGGTAGACTCCTGGGTTTGCGTCGTCAAGCGCGGCAAGATATTATTTGAAGTCGAAGGTCTCCCGGAGTCTTTGGCGCGGGAGTCCATGCGTTTGGCTGCTTCCAAATTACCCATTCGCACACGTTTTATTTCACGCAAAGGGGCCTTTCAATGAGCCGCGTGAAAGCCAAGGATATTAGGGGTTTGAGCATCGAAGAGCTGAATCAAAAACAAGAAACGCTCGAAAAGGAACTGCAAGAATTACGACAGAAAAAAGTCACAGGCCAGCTGGACAAACCGCACACATTCAAAACGGCTCGCCGGCAAATCGCGCAGATTAACACGATTCGAAGAGAGAAACAGGATGCCCACACCCACAAGCAGAAATAATTTTAGAAAAAAAAGAACCGGTGTTGTTTTAAGCAATAAAATGCAGAAAACGATCGTGGTTCAAATCCGTCGCAAAGCTTTGCACCCCCTGTATGGCAAGGTCGTGGAACACGCCACCAAATTCAAGGTGCATGACGAAAAGAATGAAGCCAGGATCGGTGACCGCGTTTTGATTCAGGAGACGCGTCCGCTGTCCAAGGAAAAGAGCTGGCGTTTGGTGCAGATTTTGGAGAAAGGGCGTGGCAAGCTCAAGAAAGACGCAGGCGCTTCCTCCGACATCAAAGACGTGCTCGAAAATTTAGATGCCAAGTCCGCCAAATCGGCGATACCGACGGTAGGCTAGCATAGGGCAAAAAAAATGATTCGCATGAGAACGATTTTAGATGTTGCCGATAACACGGGGGCAAAAAAAGCTTCGTGCATTGGCGTGATCGGCCGCTCGGGGAGACTGATCGCCGAGGTGGGAGATATCATCAGCGCCAACGTGAAGGAAGCCACGCCCGATGCAGCGGTCAAGCGCGGCGAAGTGGTCAAGGGGGTTGTGGTGAGAACTAAAAACAAAATTCGTCGTCCAGATGGGACGTCCATTCGTTTTGACTCCAATGCGCTTGTGATTATCGACGCGCAAAAAAATCCAAAAGGGACTCGCATTTTCGGGCCGGTACCGCGCGAATTGCGCGATAAGGGATTTATGAAAATTATTTCTTTGGCACCGGAGGTGATCTAAATGAGCCTTCGGATTCGTAAGGGCGATAGAGTCAAAGTGCTGGCCGGTCGCGACCGCGGAAAGACTGGAAAAGTGCTTCATGTCTATCCAAGGAAAGATCGTGCGTTGGTGGAAGGTGTCAACATGGTAAAAAAACATGCGCGTAAAAGCCAGCAAAACCCGCAGGGAGCCATTCTCCACCAGGAAATGCCGATCCATATTTCGAATCTTTGCCTGACGGACCCTGTGTCGTCAAAACCCACCCGGATTAAAACGCTAGTAGCCGCTGACGGCTCCAAGCAACGCGCGGCAGCTAAAAGCAAGGCGGTCATCGGATCATGATGAATCCGGCCAAGAGGGCGACATTGCAAGAGTTTCATCAAAAGCAAATCGTTCCCCAGATGATGAAAAAGTTCGGTTATAAGAATGCGCTTCAGGTGCCGCGTCTTGAAAAGATTGTGGTGAACATGGGCGTGGGCAAGGGCGCCGAAGATATAAAAATTGTCGAAACCGCCGCCAACGAATTGACGACGATTACAGGGCAGCGGGCGGTAATTACCCGCGCCAAGAAGGCTATTTCTAATTTCAAAATCCGCGAGAATTCTCCGGTAGGTTGTCGCGTGACGCTTCGTCGGCGTATCATGTACGAATTTTTTGAGAAGTTGGTGCGCGTGGCGTTGCCGCGCGTGCATGATTTTCGTGGCGTGAGTCCGCGAGGGTTTGATGGCAGTGGCAATTTCAGCTTTGGAATACAAGAGCAGAATATTTTTCCTGAAATCGACTCGGATAAAGTCACTCGCTCACAGGGCATGGATGTAACCCTGGTGATCAAAAACGCGCGTTCGCGTGAAGAATCTTACGAGCTCCTGACACTTTTTGGCGTCCCGTTCAGACTAAAAATAGAGAAACCGGTTCAGGCGCCAAAAGTCGCTTAAGAAACATACAGACAGAGGAATCGATGGCAAAACTTTCATTGATGTTAAAGCAACAAAGGCCCGCGAAATTCAAAACGCAGGCTTATAACCGTTGTCAACAGTGCGGACGCACACGTGGCTATTATCGCAAATTCAAGCTATGCCGAATCTGCTTACGCGAATTTGCCTCCAAAGGCGAAATCCCGGGCTTGATCAAGGCCAGCTGGTAGAGAGTAGAGAAAGGAACACCTTTTTATGTCATTGACGGATCCCATCGCTGATGCGTTGACTTGCATCCGCAACGCCAATCACGCGAAAAAAGAGCGTGTGGACTTGCGCGGATCGAAATTGATGGAAGAAATTTTAAAAATTTTGCGGCGCGAAAAATTTATTTATGATTATCGACGCATCGAAGACAAGAAACAGGGGATTCTTCGCGTTTATTTGAAGAAGTCCAATGAGCCCCTACGCAAGATTTCAAGAATCATGCGCGTGTCGCGTCCTGGCCTGCGCATTTACGCAAAAAAAGACTCGATTCCTACGGTGCTGAGCGGCTTGGGCGTTTGCGTTCTTTCCACGCCTTCCGGTGTCTTAAGTGGCGAGGAAGCGAAGAAAAAATCGGTAGGCGGCGAAGTTTTGCTGAAGGTCTGGTAACTTATGTCACGTGTAGGATTAAAACCCATTGAAGTTCCGAAGAATGTGAAGGTTGTGGTCCATAAGGGTCAGGTGAATGTGGAGGGCCCAAAAGGCAAGTTGTCATTTACAATCCATCCACGCATTCAGGCGACGCTGAAGGATGATCATTTGACTGTGGCGCGTCATTCCGACATGGTAATGGACAAAGCGCTTCACGGCACCACACGCAGCGTTATTGCAAACATGATCAAGGGCGTCACGGATGGATTCGTGAAAGAACTTGCGATTGAAGGCGTTGGTTTCAAGGCGCAGCTGCAGGGTAAGTCGCTGAATTTGTTGTTGGGATTTACACACCCGGTGATTTTTGAGATCCCGGAGGGTCTGACGGCCGAAGTCCCGAAACCTACGCAAGTGGTGATTAAGGGAGTCGATAAAGTGAAGGTGGGGCACTTTGCAGCTAAAATCCGCAAGGTTTATGAAGCGGAGCCTTATAAGGGCAAGGGCGTTCGCTACCTTGGCGAAGTAGTCCGGCGCAAGGCCGGCAAGACAGTAACCAAATAACTTTAGGGACTGATCGCAATGAAACGGAAAATTAAATCCAAATCCAATCGCATCGTGCGTCATTATCGGATTCGCAAGCGCGTAACGGGCACTTCGGAACGTCCCCGTCTTTGCATTAAACCGAGTTTGCTGCATATGGAAGCGCAATTTATCGATGATTTTGAGAACAAGACATTGGTTGGTTTTTCGACCAAAAGCAAAGATTTTCAAAAAATATCGGGCATGAAACAGGGCGGCAACGTGAAGGCTTCCGTGTATTTTGGAAAATACGCGGCCGAAAAAGCCATCGCGAAAGGAATTAAAAAAGTGGTGTTTGATCGTGGCGGCTATCTGTACCACGGGCGAATCAAGGCCTTTGCGGACGGAGCGCGCGAAAAGGGACTGTCGTTCTAAAAAAGGGGTTTGAGTGGAAAACAAAGATTTTAAAGGAAAAGTTAAAGCAAAACCAATCAAATCTGATTTGATCGATGTGCCATTGAACCAGGCTGCCGTGATAGCGGTGACCGAAGAAGTGGTCGGGCATGTTCGCAAGCCGTCGCGCGCGCCGCGTCG
Organism: uncultured Planctomycetia bacterium; assembly: GCA_964628355.1. Lineage (GTDB taxonomy): Bacteria > Omnitrophota > Gorgyraeia > 2-02-FULL-51-18 > 2-02-FULL-51-18 > CAZVNB01. Next base: position 8,560 of record CAZVNB010000022.1, read on the forward strand.
TCCGCAGAAAAGGTCAGAGCAATCGTCTGAGTTTGTGGAGAAAGTGGTGGCCGTCAATCGCGTCGCGAAAGTAGTCAAAGGCGGCAAACGGTTTTCGTTCAGCGCGCTTGTCGTGGTGGGCGACTTGAAAGGCCGCGTGGGGTTTGCGCTTGGCAAAGCCAATGAGGTGCAAGACGCCATTCGTAAAGGTATTTTCCAAGCCAAGAAAAATTTGTGCAGGGTGTCTCTGAAGGGCACAACCATTCCTCATGAAGTCATCGGCCATTTTGGTGCCGCGCGCGTCATGATGAAACCTGCGATGCCAGGAACAGGCGTTATTTCGGGCGGTGCGGTGCGAGCCATTTGCGAATCCGCCGGCATCAAAGACATTTTGACAAAATCGCTCGGATCCGACAATGCGATCAATGTGGTGCGTGCCACGGTGGAAGGCCTGAGAAGATTGATGGGGAGCACTGAAAATGTTGGATAGATTAAGGCGTCCGCATGGCGCAAAAAAACGTTATAAAGTCGTGGGTCGTGGCCGGGGGTCGGGACATGGAAAAACTTCCGGTCGGGGGAACAAAGGTCAAAACTCCAGGGCATCCGGCGGGGTGCGCGCCGGCTTTGAAGGCGGACAGATGCCGCTTATTCGTCGCATCCCAAAAAGAGGGTTTACGTTTACGCCCAAACCAAAATATGAAATCGTCTCACTGGAACGCTTGAACCATTTTTCATCCGGCGCCGAAATTACGCCCGAGGTGCTTAAAAAAGCGAGGTTGATTCATCATGCGGAAGGCCGTATTAAAATTTTGGGGGATGGAGATTTGAAGCACCCTTTAAAGATTCAGGCGCACGCATTTTCTAAAGCTGCTCTTGAGAAAATAAAAAAAGCGGGTGGAAGCGCCCACGTGAAGTCCTAATCCAATGCTAAGGGCTTTCGCGGACACATTCAAAATACCCGATTTACGGAAAAGAATTTTGATCACGTTTGCCGTGATTGCTGTTTATCGCCTGGGCACTTTTATTCCGACGCCGGGGATTGACGGTTCGAAGCTGGCTCAATTTTTTGACCAATTGGCACGCACGCAGGGCGGCAACCTATTTGGGGTGATGAATCTTTTTTCAGGTGGCGCGATCCATCGCTTGACGATCTTTGCATTGGGAATTATGCCTTACATTTCAAGCTCCATCATCATGCAACTTTTAACCGTGGTGATTCCGGCGCTGGAGAAACTCGCTAAAGAAGGCGAAATCGGCCGCAAAAAGATCAATCAGTACACGCGATACGGCACCGTGGTGCTGTCGGTGATACAGTCTTTTTTTATTGCGCTGTGGCTTGAAAACCCCTCACGTTTCGGGGGGCTGCAGATCGTGCAATTTCCGGGTTGGCCGTTTCGTCTTTTGACGGTATTGACACTCACCACGGGTTCTGCGTTTATTATGTGGCTTGGCGAGCAGATCCAGGAAAAGGGTATTGGCAATGGGATGTCGATCCTTGTCGCGGCCGGTATTTTATCTCGCGCGCCCACGGCTATTTTCCAAATGATTTCATTGATGAAACCCGGTCCTTCAGCGCGGGGACAGTTGGATGCGTTGACCGTGATTTTCATGCTCTCGATCATGGTTGCGGCGATCGTCGCTGTCATCATGCTTACGCAGGGCGAACGGAAAATACCGGTTCAGTACGCAAAACGCGTCGTGGGAAGAAAAGTGTTCGGCGGGCAGTCAACGTTCATCCCGTTTAAGGTGAATAATGGTGGTGTGATGCCGATCATTTTTGCGCAGTCGATTATATTGTTTCCCGCAACGATCGGTATTTTTGTGCCGAATCATTTTATTCAACAAGTGTCCTCGGCGCTTTCGCATGGGCATGTAGGCTATGAACTCTTTCTGATGTTTTTGATTATTTTTTTCAGTTATTTTTATACGGCGATTGCGTTCAATCCGGTGGATGTGGCTGAAAACATGAAAAAATACGGCGGATTCATTCCTGGAGTCCGGCCGGGCACTCCGACGGCGGATTATTTTGAGTACATCATCAACCGCATCACTCTACCCGGCGGTATTTTTCTCGGCGTGATTGCCGTGGCGCCTGATTTTTTAGGAAAGTGGTTGAATGTGCCTTACCAGGTGGCGGATTTTTTTGGAGGCACCGCACTTTTAATCGTGGTTGGAGTGAGTTTGGATACGATTAAGCAGATTGAGTCGCAACTTCTGATGCGACACTACGAAGGTTTCATGAAGCGCGGTCGCATTCGTGGTCGGCAACGCGCCGCGTATTAAAGGGGACAGGCATTGAGGCTCGTGTTGCTGGGTCCTCCGGGCGCAGGCAAAGGGACGCATGCGCAGGTTCTTTCTAAACATTGGAATGTTCCGCATATTTCCACGGGAGACATGCTTCGAGAGGCGCTTCGCGCAGCCACGCCGTTAGGTCTGAAGGCCAAGGCGCACATGGAAAAAGGCGGGCTGGTTCCGGATGAGGTGGTCATCGGCATCGTAGAGGATAGGCTCAAAAAAAATGATGCGCAGCAGGGTTTTGTGCTCGATGGTTTTCCCCGCACAAGAGAACAGGCCGAAAGCCTTGACACCATGTTGCAGGATCTTCGGATGCCATTGGAGTTAGCGGCGTATTTTAAAACCAGCCTTTCGGTGATTATTCGCCGCCTTTCGGGGCGTAGGATTTGCAGCAAGTGTGGCAGGACCTATCACCTGATCAATTTTAAATCTAAGGTGGAAGGGATTTGTGATGATTGCCGGGGCGAATTGATGCAGCGGCCCGATGACCGCCAAGAGGCAATTGAGAATCGACTCAAGGTTTACGAGAAGCAAACCGCGCCACTCATCGAATATTACAATAAGAAAAAGATCTTAGAAGAAGTTTCCGGCGATTTGGAAGTCGAGGCGCTCAATACGGCGCTTGAGAATTTGTTCCGAAAAAAAGGGTTGAGTGTGCCGAGTGGTTCTCAAAACCAAAAACGAACTTAACGTGATGCGCCGCGCCGGGCGGATTGTTTCGGATCTACTCAAAGAAATGGAAAGACAGGCCAAACCCGGCGTTTCTACCAAGACGCTGGACGAAATCGCGGAAAGTTTTATTTATTCACGCGGAGCCGAGCCGGCGTTCAAAGGGTATTACGGTTTTCCGGCCTCGATATGCGCATCCGTGAATGAAGAAGTGGTTCACGGAATTCCAGGAAAACGGATTTTAAAAGAAGGCGACATCGTTGGCATCGATGTGGGCGTGAAGCTTGAGGATTTTTTTTCGGATGCGGCACGCACTTTTGCCATCGGGAATGTCGATGAGGAAAACAAACGGCTCATTGAAGTGACGCGCGAAGCGATGAATCAGGGCATCCGCGAAGCGGTCGAAGGCAAGCGGTTATCCGATATATCCTGGGCGGTACAAAGTTACGCTGAAAAACACGATTTGGCCGTGGTGCGGGACTTTGTCGGTCATGGTATCGGTCGCAACCTGCACGAAGAACCGCAAGTGCCCAATTTTGGTAAGCCCAACCAGGGGCCAAAACTCGTGCAAGGCATGGCGCTGGCCATCGAGCCGATGCTGAATTTGGGCAGTTACGAAGTGGAGGTGCTGGCCGATGGTTGGACTGTGGTAACCAAGGACCGGAAAAGATCCGGCCATTTCGAGCAGACCGTATTTGTGGGCAAAACCCACGCAGATGTGGTAACGGAGTAACGCCAAAAAAATATGCCGAAAGAAGAAGCTGTCCAAGTCGAAGGAACGGTGGTTGAAGCGCTGCCTAACGCGATGTTTCGAGTGGAACTGGCCAACAACCACAAAGTGCTGGCGCATATTTCGGGAAAAATGAGAATGAATTTTATCCGCATTCTTCCCGGAGACAAGGTGATGTGCGAATTGTCGCCATATGATTTGACTCGGGGAAGAATCATTTATCGAGTGAAGTGACTTTGGAGGATTCAAAGACGTGAAAGTGCGTTCAAGCGTAAAAAAAATTTGTGACAATTGTAAAATTGTCCGCCGTAAACGGGTTGTCCGCGTGATTTGCCCGAACCCCAAACACAAACAAAGACAGGGATAACAAAGAATGCCTAGAATCGTCGGGGTAGACATACCCAAAGAAAAGAAAATTTACGTGTCGCTATGTTACATCTATGGGATTGGACAACCCACGGCTCGCAAGATCTGCCAACAGGCGAACATCAGTCCGGATGTGCGCGCCAAAAATTTGACGGAAGAAGAGGTGTCGCGCATTGCCGGCATCATCCAAAAAGAACACCGCACGGAGGGAAATCTACGCCGCGAAATTTCAGTGAATATCAAGCGTTTGATGGATATCCAGTCGTATCGCGGCTCGCGGCATAAAAAGAGTTTGCCGGTGCGCGGGCAGAGAACACGCACAAATGCACGCACTCGCAAAGGTCCGAAAAAGACAATCGGCGCGCAACGAAAGAAAGAAACGGCAGCGGCCGCCAAACCGAAAGCCGAGCCGGCAAAAAAATAAATCTATGGAAACACAAAGGAGTTGAAGGCCAGTGGCTAAAACAAAGAAATTTAAATCACGTAAAAAAATTATACGCACTGTCACCGAAGGGGTCGCGCATATTTTGGCAAGTTTTAACAACACCGCCGTTACCATTACGGATCGCTCCGGCAATGTTGTTGCCTGGTCGAGTTGCGGAGCTGTGGGCTTTTCCGGCTCGAAAAAATCAACACCGTTTGCGGCGCAGGTGGCTGCAGAAAGCGCCGCCAAAAAAGCTATCGAACACGGCATGAAAACCGTGGAGGTTTCTGTGAAGGGGCCGGGTTCAGGACGCGAGTCTGCGATCCGCGCATTGCAGGCCGCGGGGTTGCAAATCAGCGTCATTCGGGACGTGACCCCGATCCCTCACAATGGCTGCCGTCCGCCAAAGAGAAGGAGAGTTTAGTATGGGTCGCTATAACGCAGCGGTGTGCCGGTTGTGCCGGCGTGAAAAAATGAAACTTTTCTTGAAAGGAAGCCGGTGCTACACGCCCAAATGCGCGGTTGAGCGGCGAGAATATGTGCCGGGCATGCACGGCCAAGGCCGGCAGAAACTTTCCGACTATGGCGTGCAGCTTAGGGAAAAGCAGAAAGTAAAGCGCATTTACGGGGTGATGGAGCGTCAGTTTAAATTTTATTTCAAAAATGCTTCCCGTTCAAAGGGCGTGACGGGGGCCGCGCTTTTATCGATGCTAGAAACGCGGCTCGACAATGTTCTTTACCGCATGGGTGTTGCCGCTTCGCGCGCCGAAGCGCGTCAGGTGGTGCGGCATGGGCACGTGATTGTGAACAAGCGTCAGGTGAACATTCCTTCGTATCAGGTGGGCATTGGCGACGTGATCACGGTCAGCGGTTCTGAAAAAATGGTGGAACGCTATAAAGGTTTACTGGAGCAAAACAAGGATACAAGGCGAGTGGAATGGCTGGATTTCGATGCGGCTCATTTCAAAGCGACGGTCAAGAAGCTGCCTGAGCGGTCGGATGTGCAGATGCCTATCCAGGAGCAGTTGATCGTGGAACTTTATTCAAAATAATTCGAAATAAGAGGAGAACCCCATGGGAATCGCGCTAAGATCATTTGAAATACCCAAACGCTTGGAATGCGACGAAGAGTCGCTGAACGAAACTTACGGCCGTTTTATCGCGGAGCCGTTCGAGAGAGGGTACGGCGTGACGATCGGAAATTCGCTGCGTCGCGTGCTTTTGTCGTCGCTTGAAAGCGCGGCTGTGACGTCCATCAAAATCGACGGCGTTTCCCATGAATTCTCTTCGCTGCCCGGCGTGCAGGAAGACATGGCAGAGATCGTGTTGAATATCAAGAAGCTTGTGCTTCGCTCTCACACCCGTGCTCCGAAGACTTTGCGCATCGAAGTGGATGGAAAAAAAGACATCAAAGCCAAAGATATCATCACCGATGACACTGTTGAGATCATCAACCCCGATTTGCACATTGCGACGCTCACGAAGAATGTTTCGTTTCGCATGGATTTGGAAGTGCAGAAAGGGCGCGGCTACGTGCCGGCTGAACGTAACAAGAAAGAAGGCCAGCCCATCGGAGTGATCGCGGTGGATTCCCTCTTTGCGCCGGTGAAAAAAGTCAATTTTCACGTCGAGGACACGCGTGTCGGACAAATGACGGACTATGACAAGTTGATCATGGAGGTGTGGACGAACGGCAGTATTTCCCCGAAGGATGCGATGCTATATGCTTCGAATATTCTTCAACGGCATCTGGACGTGTTCGTGAATTTCGGTAAGTTGCCCGAAGAGGATATCGCGGGCGAGCCCTCCGATGAAAAAGAAAGAGAGCTTTACAAGCGTTTGGCGCAACCCGTGTCGGATCTGGAACTTTCCGTGCGTAGCGCCAACTGCTTGCGCGAAGCGAACATCAAAACTATCGGTGAGTTGGTCAAAAAAACCGAGGCAGAAATGCTCAAATACCGTAATTTTGGGAAAAAGTCACTAAACGAAATTACGGCGATCGTAAAAGATGTCAATCTGTCTTTTGGCATGGACGTGGATCTCGAAAAAATAAAACTCTATGGCGGTAAGACAGAATGAGACATAACCGACAAACGCATCGTTTGGGGCGAAATCCCAAAGAGCGCAAGGCGATGCTCGAAAATATGGTGACGAGTTTGCTCCATTACCAGCAGATCACGACCACGCTTCAAAAAGCCAAGGCTGCCCAACGTTTGGCTGACCGAGTGATATCGCTGGGTAAGAAAGACTCGCTGGCCTCGCGCCGCATGGCATTTTCTTATTTGCAGGATCATGTGCTGACCTCGAAGCTTTTTAGAGAGGTAGCGCCGCGTTTCAAAAATCGAAACGGGGGTTATACTCGCATCCTGCATTTACAGCGCCGAAAAGGCGATGGGGCCCAACTGGCGCTTCTTGAGCTCACTGAAAAAGAAATTAAAGTGAAAGAGGCCAAGTCAAAATCCAAGAAAGAACCCAAGGACGGCAAGCAAAAGCAGTTACCGACCTCCTCCGCCGGCAAGCATGAAGGACATGAGCACAAGGCTGAAAGTACCGAAACAAAGCACGAAACGCCCAAGCCGAAGGCGAAGGAAACCAAGCCCACCAAAACCGGTTTTTTCCGGAACGTCAGCAAGTTTTTCCGGAATAAGGGAGGAAGTTAAGGTCTCACGAAATAATTTTTTTAGTCTCGTAGCTTATAGTTGCCTCTTTTAGCATGTAAAAGAGGCAATTTTTTTGTTATAATCCTTCGTCGAATGAACAGGCAGGCAATGAAAATCACAGAAAGAATGTCCAAAGTTTCTCCGTCCGCGACGCTGAAGTTGACCTCACGCGCCAAGGAAATGAAGGCTAAGGGTTTGCCGGTGATTAGTTTTGCCGCCGGAGAGCCTGATTTTGACACGCCTCAAGCGGTGAAGGACGAAGCGGTGAAATGTTTGGCCGCTGGTTTCACCAAGTACACGCCGACCTCCGGGATTCCAGAATTAAAAGAAGCCATTTGCCGTAAATTTCAAGAAGATCAAAAGCTTGCTTACACGACGGATCAGGTGATTGTTTCATGCGGAGCCAAACATTCGCTTTACAACTTAATGCAGGTGTTATGCCAACCGCCAGACGAAGTGCTGATCCCCTCGCCGTACTGGGTGAGTTATCCCGAGATGGTGTATTTGGCGGGTGCAACTCCGGTTTTCATCGATTGCCCGCAGAGTGACGGTTTTTGCTTGAGTCCGGAGAAGCTGAGCGCCGCGCTGACCGGGCGCTCGAAAGTTTTGATTTTGAACAGTCCTTCCAACCCGACTGGCGCTATTCTGGATGAAAAAGATTTGAAGGCGTTGGCTGAAATCATCGTACAAAACGATCTTATTTGCATTAGCGACGAGATTTACGAATATTATCTTTATAAGAATGAAAAACACGTTTCGATCGCGTCGTTGGGCGAGGAAATAAAAAAACGCACGTTTGTGGTGAATGGAACTTCAAAAAGTTATTCCATGACCGGACTGCGTATCGGCTATTTGGCCGGCGATAAGGACGTCGTGAAGAAAATCGGGATTTTGCAAGATCATTCGACCTCGAATCCTGTTTCGATCAGTCAAAAAATGGCTGTAGCGGCGCTCGAGCTGCCCAAAAGCTATCGCGCCGAGGTGCGGGAAAAGTTTGAAAAAAGAAGTCGTCTGATGGTCGAGCTTTTGTCCAGGGTCAAGGGCTTTAAGCCTTTTGTGCCACAAGGCGCTTTTTATGTGTTTTGCGACGTGAGTCAAACGGGGTTTTCCTCCGAGGTTCTTTGCGACCGGCTGCTCGAGGAGGCCAACTTAGCCATTATTCCCGGAAAAAGTTTTGGTTCGGATCGCCATGTGCGATTTAGTTTTGCCTGCAGCGAGAATGACATTGAGGAAGGGTTGAAACGATTGATGGATTGGACACAAAAGAGGGTCTCATGAGCAAACGAAAAGTGACATTGATTCCGGGTGACGGCATCGGTCCCGAAGTGTCTCTTGCCACGCAGCGCTGCATCGAAGCCACCGGTGTGCAGATCGAATGGGAAACGGTATGTGCAGGCAGCGAAGTCATGGATAAAAAAGGAACACCGCTGCCGGACGAAGTGCTCGAATCAATTCGCCGAAACAAAGTGGCCATCAAAGGACCGATCACCACGCCGGTGGGATCGGGCTTCCGTTCCGTAAACGTTGCGTTGCGAAAAGAACTGGATTTGTACGCGTGCTTACGACCGTGCAAACTGTATGAGGGGATTCGAAGCCCTTTCGAAAAAATCGATCTTATCATTGTCCGAGAAAACACTGAAGATCTGTATGCGGGAATTGAATTCGAGGCCGGATCTTCGGAAGCAACCCAATTGGTTACGAAAATTATGGAGTTAAATCCCAAGGCCAAAATGCATCCTAACCCGGCCATCAGCATTAAGCCTATTTCCCAGAAAGCGACCGAGCGCATTGTGCGATTTGCATTTGAAACGGCTTTGCGTGAAAAAAGGAAAAAAGTGACGGCCGTTCATAAAGCGAACATCATGAAATGCACGGACGGTCTTTTTTTGAGGGTTGCGCGGGAGGTGGCTAAAAATTACGAAGGCAAGATTTTATTCGAAGATCGTATCGTTGACAATATGTGCATGCAACTGGTGCAGCGTCCCAATGAATACGATGTGCTGGTGCTGCCTAATTTGTACGGCGACATCATTTCGGATCTTTGCGCAGGGCTGATCGGCGGCTTGGGGATCGCGCCGGGGGCTAATATCGGTGACGGCATCGCACTTTTTGAAGCCACGCACGGCAGCGCGCCCAAGTACAAGGGCTTGAACAAGGCCAATCCCACCGCGATGATTTTGTCAGGTGTTTTGATGCTTGATTACCTCGGGGAAAAAGAGGCTGCCAAACGCCTAGAGCAAGCCGTCGCCACCGTGCTTCGTGAAAACCGCTCAGTCACTTATGATTTAAAAAGAGACCGTGACGATCCGACGGCAGCAGGCACCAGTCAAATGACGGATGCCATCATCAAGGAGCTTAAATAAAATCATAGAATCCCAGCGACTTTCTGTGCAACCACTTAAACATTTGCGAGGAAGCGTGTCCATTCTTGATAAGGATAATGATTTTACTTAAGGGACCGCGCCATGTCCACGTGGCTTTGTAGCTTCTATTGTGTTAAAAAAAGGTGTTATTGGGATGACGGCGCATGCCCTTAAGTAAAATCATTATCCTTATCAAGGACTTAGTGCGTTTGCATTAGCAATGTCAAGACCTCTAGATAAAATAGTTTCTTTTTCGCGCCGTTTACCCGATTGGTTACGTAAGGATCTTTCCCCGGGACACCAAGCGCAGGCAACCGATGCGCTTTTGAAGGATCTTGGGTTGCACACGATTTGTGAAAGCGGGCGCTGTCCTAACCGCAATGAATGTTATTCTCAAAAAACGGCGACGTTCATGGTGATGGGCGATTTGTGCACGCGCAGCTGCGGTTTTTGCTCGGTTAGCATCGGTCGGCCCCAGGCGCTGGATTTGGATGAGCCTAAACGGGTCGCGGAGGCCGCGCGGGTTCTGGGTTTGAAGCACGTGGTTGTGACCTCGGTGAACCGGGATGATTTGCCGGATGAGGGCGCGATGCATTTTGTGAACGTGATCCGGGAGTTGAGAAAATTATCCGGGGAGCTGATTATTGAAATTTTGACACCGGATTTTAAACGCACGCAGCGCCAAGCCGTAAGCGCGATTTTGAACGCCGGGCCGGATATTTTCAACCACAATGTGGAAACGGTGCCACGGCTTTACAAGCGTGTGCGTCCGCAAGCGGATTACCAAAAAAGTCTGCGGATTTTTCAAGAAATCAAGAGCCAATCGGATCGTGTTTTGACAAAAAGCGGGGTTATGTTAGGATTAGGCGAAACTCAAGAGGAAGTGCTGGAGGTTTTGAGAGATTTGCATGAGGCTTCCTGCGATATCTTGACGCTGGGGCAGTATTTGCAATCCAGTTCTCTAGGGCTGCCTGTTCAGGAATACGTGAAACCGGAAGTGTTTGACGCGCTCAAGCGCCAAGCGTTGTCCATGGGTTTCCGATGGGTGGAAAGCGGGCCTTTTGTTCGCAGTTCGTTCCACGCCAAAGACTCCTTCGACGCACTGAAGGTCAAATCTGGCTATCCGAATTAATATTAATAAGGAGTTGTGATGCAAGAAGCAAATCGTTTGAAACGGCTGCCACTTTATCTTTTTACGATTATCGATGAACTCAAGAAAAGGGCCCGCGACCGGGGAGTGGATGTCATTGATTTCGGCATGGGAAGCCCTGATCAACCGGCTCCGTCGCATGTGATCGAAAAACTTTGCCAAACCGCCCACATCACCGAAAATCACCGTTATTCCCGCGCAGACGGAGAGGTTGAGCGGCGTTTCCGGCAGGCGATCGCCAATTCTTACAAGCGCAAATTCAACATTACCCTGGATCCGAATACCGAAGTATTGCCTTTGATCGGCTCCAAGGAAGGCATTGCGCATCTTTCACTCGCATTTCTCAATAATGACGATATTGCGTTGGTGCCCAATCCGGCGTATCCCGTGCATTTTAACGGCGTCATTATGGCCGGAGGCATTTTATACAACATTCCTATCGTGCCGGAAAAAGGATTTTTACCGGATCTGGAGTCCATTCCGAAAGAAGTCGTGAAAATGGCCAAACTCATGTTCATCAGCTATCCGCACAATCCGACCGGCGCGGTTTGTGATATGAAATTTTTTGAAAAAGTGGTTGAATGGGCCAAAGGAAAAAATATAATCATTGCCCATGACCTGACTTATTCCGATATCGTGTTCGATGGTTACAAGGCGCCCAGTTTTCTGCAAGTGAAAGGCGCGCGTGATTTTGGAATCGAATTTCATACGTTATCAAAATCTTACAATATGGCCGGTTGGCGCATCGGTTATGTGGTCGGCAATGCGGATATTTTAAAAACGCTGAATAAAACCAAAAGTTATCTGGATTTCGGTATTTTCCGCCCGATTCAAGAAGCGGCCACCGCAGCGTTGGAAGGTCCGCAGGACTGTATTGACCGAATGGTGAAATTGTATAAAGAGCGGCGTGACGCGCTGGTGGACGGATTGAATGCCATCGGTTGGAAAACGGACAAACCCAAAGCCACGTTCTATGTTTGGACAAGAATTCCTGCCAAGTATTCGGCGCTGACGGCGCTGGAGTTCGTTACTCTGATGCTTGATGAAATTGGTGTCGTGGTTGCCCCGGGGACGGGTTTCGGGGAGTATGGCGAAGGCTTCGTCCGTTTCGCGTTGGTCGAGGACACCGAGTGTATCAAAATTGCCCTTAAAAAAATAAAAGGTTTCTTGGACGCCAAGGCTTGACCCCAACCGTTTGCGTTCTCATCCCCGCCTACAACGAAGAAAAAAAAATCGGACATGTGATCAAAGCCGTGCAGCAGCGCGGTTTTGCGGTGATTGCCGTTGATGACGGTTCTACCGATAAAACGGCCTCTGCTATCCAAAATTCCGGCGCGCATTGTGTGATTTCTCCAGTCAACGAAGGCAAGGGCGCTGCGATCCGGAAGGGTTTTGACTGGGTGCTCAAAAGTCATTACCAGGCAGTGATTGTCATGGACGCGGACGATCAACATCGCCCCGATGATTTAGGTTTATTTATGCGCGCGCTGGAGTCCGGTGGGGCGGATTTAGTGATCGGAAATCGTATGCACGACCCAAAGGGAATGTCCTTGGTTCGGCGCTGCACCAACCGCGTGATGTCATGGATCATTTCCTCTATAGCCGGCCAGTCGATTCCCGATACGCAATGCGGATACCGCGCCCTCACGCGCCGCGCCCTTGAGAATATGGAGTTGCGCACCCACCGTTTTGAAATCGAGTCTGAGATACTTTTGCACGCGGGCAGAAAAGGTCTTCGTATCCAGTCCGTTCCCATTTCCTCAGTTTATCAAGACGAAACCAGCCATATAAGGCCGCTGCGGGACACGCTTCGTTTTTTCAAGTTCATTTTCCGATTCATTTTTTTCCACAAATAAAATTTATCTGCTACACTATACCCGATAATTAAATTTACAACGATAGTGGTTCTCCGTAACAGGAGATAAAAGGGAAGGCCGTGAAAATCGGCCGCAGTCCCGCTGCTGTAACCGCGTTCCGCCGGGTTTTTTGGCGGAAACTTTTTGGCAAATACGCCACTGATTCTTTCGGGAGTTGGGAAGGCAGCCAAAACAGGCGCGGAAGCCAGAATACCTGCCCTGTCGTGAATTAAAAAACGTTTCTTTCCGAGGCCGGAAGAAACGCTTTATGTTTTTGAAGGGCCAGGAAATACGGGTGCAACCCTTGAGGCCGTCGTGGGCGGAGCTTCAGGGGTTTTTTATTTTTGGGAGGGGGCATGTTCAAAACGGCTGTGTTGGGATACCCAAGGATCGGAAAAGACCGTGAATTAAAAAAGGCTGTCGAAGCTTATTGGAACCACGAAATATCCGCGGAGGTAATGGAGTCCGTGGCGGTTTCGATCCGCCAGAATAACTGGCAGGCCATGCGGATGGCCGGCATCGAGGTCATCCCGTCCAATGATTTCAGTTTGTATGACCAAATGCTAGACATGACCGCACTTTTAGGCGCGGTCCCTTCTAGATATTCATGGAAGGGCGGCTTGGTGGATCTGGACACCTATTTTGCGATGGCGCGCGGCAAAAAAACTATTCCCGCTCTCGAACTGACGAAGTGGTTTGACACCAATTACCATTATTTGGTGCCTGAACTCTATCCTGTCCAGCGATTCAAGATTTCCTCCGACAAGCCGTTTCGCGAATATAAACAGGCTTTGTCGCTTGGGATCCGGACGCGGCCTGTGCTGATCGGACCGATCACCTATCTGCTTTTGGCAAAATCCAAGCCAGACGTGCGCTCGGTCTGGAGTGTTTTTGACGCGCTTGTGAAAACGTATGTGGATATCCTGAAAGAATTTTCATCGCTCGGAGTCGAGGCCGTGCAAATGGACGAGCCCGGATTGGTTTTAGATCTGGGCGACAAGACACGGCGATATTTCAAGAAAGCTTATGGAATATTCGCCCGAGAAACACCCGAGATCGGCATTTGCCTGGCCACTTATTTCGGGGGGATCACCCATCAGCCCTGGGCTTTATCGCTGCCGGTGGCGGGTATTCACGTGGACTTGGCGCGTGAACCCCGCCAATTGGCGACGATCCTGCGAAAGGCGCCGCCTAAGCTGCAACTTTCGCTGGGAGTGATTGACGGGAGAAATATTTGGAAGAATGATTTCGACAAAACATTGAAACTACTGGCCAGCGCCGCCAAAAAAAGGCCGGCTGAAACGTTGCAGATCGCCACGTCCTGTTCGTTGCTGCATACGCCGATCGATCTGGACGCCGAACGGCGCATGGATGGAAAAAGCAGGCGCTGGTTTTCATTTGCGAAACAAAAATTATCGGAACTTAAAATTTTACAGCGGGCACTCCGAGAAGGGACAGGATCTGTCCGTCCGGCGCTTGAGGAAAATCGCAAAGAGATGAAACTTCGCGCCCACGATCCGCGAGTGCGGGTTTTGGCTGTGCGACGAAGAACGAAAAAACTGCGTGTCTCGGATTTTCGACGGAAAAATTCATTCCGGGTCCGGCAAGCGTTGCAACGTTCGGAGTTGCGGTTACCGCTTTTTCCGACGACCACGATCGGATCTTTTCCCCAGACGGCGGAGATCCGGAAAGCGCGCGCGGATTTTAAAAAAGGGCAACTTTCTTCCAAGCAATACGAATCATTTCTGAAACTCAAGACTCGCCAAGCGGTGCGGAAACAGGAAGTGCTGGGGCTCGACGTGCTCGTGCATGGAGAGTTTGAACGCAATGACATGGTGGAATATTTTGGCGAACGTTTGGATGGTTTTCTGTTCACCGAGAATGGCTGGGTCCAATCGTATGGCACGCGTTGTGTCAAGCCGCCGGTTATCTATGGGGACGTGCGTCGCGTAGGGCCGATGACGCTGGACTGGACGCGGTACGCGCAGTCGCTGACACCAAAACCGGTCAAGGGGATGTTGACTGGCCCCATCACCATTTTGCAGTGGTCGTTCGTCCGGGATGACCAAACTCGCTCGGCGACGGCTCAGCAGATTGCGCTGGCCATCCGTGACGAAGTTCAGGATCTTGAGCGTCAGGGGACAGGACTGATTCAAATCGACGAGCCGGCGATCCGGGAAGGGCTGCCGCTCCGGAAAAAAGAACAGCGCGCTTACCTCCGCTGGGCCGTAAACTCTTTTCGCCTAAGCTCGGCGGGTGTGAAAGACCAAACCCAGATCCATACGCATATGTGCTACAGCGAATTCAACGAGATCTTCCAGGCAATCGCGGCGATGGATGCGGACGTGATCTCGATCGAGGCGTCGCGTTCTCAAATGGAGCTTTTGGACGCGTTCGCCAAGTTTCGTTATCCCAACGAAATAGGGCCGGGCGTGTATGACATCCATTCGCCGCGCGTTCCGGGTACCGAGGAAATAAAAAGCCTTTTAAAAAAAGCGGCTCGCCGTATCCCGGCTCGAAACTTGTGGGTAAATCCCGACTGTGGGCTTAAAACAAGAAAATGGGAAGAATGCCTTCCTGCGCTAAAGGCCATGGTGCAGGCAGCCAGGGCGCTGCGAAAGGAATTGAAGCAATGAAACGATCGCAGTTCGTTTTATTTTTTATTGCGGCGCTCATGGTCGTGGGCGTGATCAGTCGCGTCGATCTCTGCGCGGCAGATGAAAAAAATAAAGAATTCAAAGGATCTCAGATCGAAAATCTATTGACCTGGCCGGCCGAGAGCGTGCTGGGCACCGGTCAGGCGATCGGCCAGACCGTTTTTAATTTAGGAACAATTCGAGTGGCCGCCTCGCGCCTTCGCACCGAACGCAGCCAGGAGTCGCCAATGAATTTACCGGCTAGCATTGCCGTTGTCGATCAACAACGGCTGGAGTCGTCTGCCTCAGGTTCGCTGCCTGAAATCTTGTCTCAAGGAGAAGGGGTTACCTATAGCGATGATTTGGGGCAGGGACTCAACGCGCGCGTGGATTTAAGAGGATTTGGCGGAGAAGCAAAACAGGCGCTTGTTCTATTTGACGGTTTGCGAGCCGTTGAGCCGTTCGACAATTCCATGGCCTGGCATTTGTATCCTTCGGAGTATATGAGACAAGCGGAAATCGAGCGCGGCGGCGATTCGACGATTTATGGCGAAGGAGCTTTGTCCGGAGTGATTCGCATGGAAACTAAGGAGCCGACACAGGATTGGCATGTGGCAACGCAAAACAGCTTCGGGAGCTTTCATGAAGAAAGAAATTTTTTGGAAGCCAGCGGCACTGCTTCCAATATCGGTTTGTACGTGGGAGCGCGCTATCTTAGCAGCCAGGGCTATCGGCAAAATTCGGACCACGAAAGCGCCAGCACTCTTTTAAAAACAACGGCTTTGTTGGGCGAATTTTTCCATTTAAAGAATTCATTTTTTTATATCCGAAACGATACGGGTATTCCGGGACCGTTGTCTGCCCAGGAAGTCGCGCAAAATCGCCGGCAGAAAGATCCCGAGGGTCAATTCGGGGACAAGTTTGAGGATGAACTTGTGCAGGACGGCTTAATGGTTACCTATTTTGCCGAACCTGTCGGCATAGAAATTTCGGATTTACTCGGTTATCGCTCGCGCAGGCAGGATTCGGTGCAAAGCTTCGGAGGATCTTTTCCCGGCACGAGTCTCAATAATATCGGCACAGAGACATTTTCAAACGTGCTGCAAGGCGCTGGAAGTTTGAATGGGGAAAACTATGAAAGCGCAAGTGTTGTCGGGATTGAATGGTCCATCGACGATATTCATAATCCTTTTACGTTTGATGATCGCACCTTCGGGCCATTTTCATCGGAGCGTTCGATCGATCGTCGTTTTCTCGGCTATTTTGCGCAAAATAAATTTACTTTGTGGCAGCGGTGGATTCTTGAAACAGGCGCGCGTTATGATGATATCAATTGGAACATCTATGATTTAAAACAACCTGAGCTTCAAAAAAGGAAAGTGGCCGACCATTGGAGCCCAAAAGCGGCCCTCGAATTTAAAATAGCGGACGCGTTGTCCTTGTTTGCTGGAGTTTCGGAGTCGTTCAAGGCGCCGGATTCTAATGCGCTTATTTTTGAGACGCCTAATATTTTTTCACCAAATCCCAATGTGGACTCGTCCGTGGCGCGTCACCGCGAAATCGGGTTGCGTTACGCGCATCCGAGTTTTGGTTCGCTGCGAGCCAGTTATTTCAATATCGCGACCAAAAAAGAAATTCTTTTTAACGACATATCAAACACCAACGAAAATTTCGATACCAGACGTCAGGGGTTGGAGTTGGGAGGGGAATGGTTTTTGTGCCGGGCGCTTGAGCTTTTTGCGCATTACACATACACCCGGGCCCAGTTCGATAACGGTATTTTTGACGGAAAGGACATTCCTTTGGTGCCGAAATCCGTGGCCTCGGCGGGTGTGGTTTGGAAGCCGGACACCCATTGGAATGTCGGCGTGCAGGCGAATGCCACGGCGGATCAATTTGCTCTGAATGATTTTAATAACCGTTTTTCCATGGAGAACTATTGGACGTTGGATGCGCGCATCGGCTATCGACGGAAGAATTATGAACTTTTTTTGAAGGCGCAAAATATTTTGGGGGAGTCCTACAGTTCGTTTGTGACCTCCAATGGCGTGGACACCGTTAATTTTAATCCGGCGCCCAAAGAAACCTGGCAAGCGGGTGTTCGCGTCGAGATTTGAATCCTCGTCCAATGTGCTTTATAATAAGTAACCATGAATTCCTTGAGAGTCGCAGCCTCCGCATTCGCAGCCTCCGCGGCCGTTCATGCTTTTTTGGGGTATACGATAATCATGCCCTGGTCCTCTGCAAACCCCGGTGTTTTGGAGCCGATTCAGATTGATTATGTGCGTAATGAAAAAGTGGTGTCCTCGGCTGTCAGCACGGAATTACCGGACAATAAACCTAAGAAGGTTTATAAAAAAGTAAAAGGCATTCCCGTGCCGAGGATGCAGACGGCTATCAAGCCCAAAGAAGCGCCTGCGTCCGATTTCCAGAAAATTATCGATGAGAAAATAAAAAAACAGATAGCACAACTTCGCCACTTGGAAGCGCCTGTGTCCGAAACCCGCATTTCTTCTTCAATGACTTCGGCCGAACTCATTGCCGATCCTGTCAAAGGCGCGGTTTTCATCGGCTATTTTGCGCAGGTAAAGAAAAAAATACAGAATACCGTGTTTCGTAACGCCGGGCGAAACCTGTATGGACGTGGCAGCGTGTGCCTGGGGTTTGTGTTGAACGCCCAAGGAGTGTTGGAGCAGTTGGCGGTTTTGACCAGAGGCACCCACGCCGATGATTCGATGAAAGAGCTGGCCGTAAAATGTGTTCGAGACTCAGCGCCTTTTGGCAGTTTTCCAAGGGACTTGGGCCCACGACGCATTTCTTTTAACATCACTATTTTCTTCGACGGAACCGATTGATTTAACTATGCCGACGATGAGAGACGCAATCGTAGTGCAAATCCGGACTTCCAGTGTGCCTATTATTTAGTGAAAGGTCAGTAAGTCTATGCCCAAGAAAAAACACAAAGCCATCGTAGTGGGGGTTTCAACCCGCGCAACTCAGTCAGCGTCCACTAAAATCAGCGCTTCGGATCGCAGTAAATTTTTATGGCCAATCTTGTTGCTGGCCCTGGTTTTAAGGCTTATTTATCTTAAACTCAGCCGCTTAAGCCCTTTTTATGAACCGTTGTTACTGGATGCCCAGTACTACCATGAATGGGCGCTTCGCATCGCCCAAGGTGATTTTGGAAACGAGGTTTTTTACGGCCTGCCGCTTTATCCATTTTTTCTCGGGGGTGTTTATAAATTATTTCATGGCTCTCTATTGGCCGCCAAGCTGGTCCAAGTGTTGCTCGGACTTGTCACCGTTTACTTTGTTTATCGCATCGCGGAAAAAATTTCTGACCAAAAAACAGCCATTCTTTCGGCTTTGGTGGCGGCCTGTTATGGACCTTTGATTTTTCACGAAGGTATTTTGATCCCGGAAGCGTTAGGCATACCGCTTTATGCCACGACATTTTTTATGGCGATCAAATTTTTGCGATGCCCGACAAAAAAAATGGGTGTGCAATTGGGGATTTTGTTTGGCCTTTCGATGCTTACCAAGGCTGGAATCCTGTTGTTTGTTTTGATTTTTTTATACAGTTTTTGTTGGAGGTTGCCCAAAAAAAGAGTCCAGGGGATTTATTGCTTTTTGGCTTTTTGCCTCACCCTAGCACCGGTGACGGCGCACAATGTGTTTGGCGGCAAGGATTTCGTTTGGCTGACGTCTCACGCCGGTTTTAATTTTTATGTGGGAAACAACGAGCAGGCAGTGGGTGTGTTTGCGCCTCCCCCAGGCACCGGCACGAATGTGGATGCCCAAATCGAAGACTCCAAAGCAGTGGCCGAACAGGCGATGGGACGCGTACTTAAACCGTCCGAAGTTTCCAGGTACTGGTCGGGTAAAGCATGGGATTTTATTGGCAAGCACCCGGCAAAGTTTCTTGAGTTGTGTATAAGAAAACTTGCTCTTTTTTTTGATGCCCGAGAAATTTCGGACATCGAAGATTATCAATTTGCCCAACTTTTTAATCCGTTTCTAAAAATTCCGTGGCTAAATTTTTCATTGCTGGGACCTCTTTTTTTCTTAGGACTGGTATTGGGTTATAAAAAATTACGCTATGGTCGGGTGGTTTTGCTATGGATTGCCGGGTATCTGGTGGGCATGATGGGTTTCTTTGTGAACGCGCGTTATCGTCTGCCGCTTTTGCCTGTCATGATTCCGGTGGCGGCGTTTGGCGCGTCACAATTTTTTGTGGGGTTTGTGGAATGGCGGTGGAAACAATGGATCGTGTCTTCTGTAGTGCTGTTAGCCGGTTTTGGCCTCACACAGTTGCATTTGGTGTCCACTGATTTTTCAAGAGACTATGTGAATGCCGGTGATGTATGGGCGCAACAAGACAATCCCGCGAAGGCCTTGCCGCTTTATGAAAAGGCCATCGAACTGGATCCCAATTCTTCAAAAGCCTCTTTGGCGATGGCGGTTGCGTTGACAAAGTTGCAGCGCTTTGAAGAGGCCAAGGGATTTTATATGAAGTGCTTGTCCATTGATCCGGCCAATTCGCAAGCCCATAATAACCTTGGGTTGTGGTACGACCGAAGCGGAGACAGAGGCGAGGCTGAGCGTCATTTTTTGGAGGCGATAAGGCTTAAGCCCAATTCACCGCAGGCGCATAATAATCTAGGTATGGCTTATGGCAAACGGGGCCAATTCGCAATGGCCGTGCAAGAATTCGAACAAGCCATCCGCCTAACGCCTTCGAATCCAAGAGGTTACACCAATCTTGGTTTAATTTATTATCAAATGGGTGACAAAGAAAAGGCCAGAAATCAGTGGGACAAGGCTTTATCCATTAACCCTCAGTTCGAAGAAGCTCGCAGGGCAATGGAGCTTTTAAAATCGCAATAGGCCTTTGACAGCTCCAACCTTTACGATTATAATAACTGCCTTGTTTTTAAATTCAATTAAGGAGGCATTGGAAATGGCAATTCGAGTAGGCATCAATGGCTTTGGGCGTATCGGCCGCAATGTTTTTCGCGCAGGTTTTGGCCATAAAGACATCGAGTTTGTGGCTGTCAATGACCTGCCCGTCCCTTTGGAATCTCACGCGTACTTACTGAAATATGATTCGATTCTCGGCATTTTTGGCCAAACCGTCAAAGTGGACGGGGACTCGCTGAATGTGAGCGGAAAAAAATTGAAAGTGTTGAGCTACAAAGATCCGGCGCAGATTCCCTGGGCCGATCTCGGTGTGGATATTGTCGTCGAATCTACCGGCGCTTTTACCGATAAAGAAAAAGCGGAAGTGCATATAACCAAGGGTGGAGCGAAAAAAATCATTATTTCGGCGCCCGCTAAAGGCGAGGATATCACGATCGTGTTGGGCGTTAATCATGACAAATATGATCCGTCCAAGCATCATGTGATTTCCAATGCGTCCTGCACGACCAATTGCCTCGCTCCGGTTGCAAAAGCGTTGTTGGATCGTTTCGGAATTGCGCGCGGCCTGATGACTACGATTCACTCTTATACCAATGACCAGCGAGTGCTTGATCTGGCACACAAGGATTTACGCCGTTCCCGCGCAGCGGCTCTTTCCATGATTCCGACCACCACTGGAGCCGCAAAGGCCATAGGCCTGGTGATTCCGGAACTGAAAGGTAAAATGGACGGCGTGGCCATTCGTGTCCCAACCCCGAATGTTTCTGTTGTGGATCTGACTTGCGACTTGCAAAAAGATGCCACCAAAGAAGAGATCAATGCGGTGTTCAAAGAATATTCTCAAGGCAAGATGAAAGGCATTCTTGAATACAGCGTGGAGCCTTTAGTTTCCAAGGACTTCACGAATAATCCAAGCTCCTCGATTGTGGATGCCGAGCTGACGAATGTCATCGACAAACGTTTGGCGAAAGTGTTCAGCTGGTACGACAACGAGTGGGGTTATTCCAACCGTGTCGTGGATCTGTGCGTTTTTGTAGGCAAGACGCTTCCCGTATTGGCTCACCGCTGACGCATTTCATGGAAATCGTGCTTTCCAAAAAGACGAGTCAAAAAAGCATCAAAACGATCCGGGATTTTGATTTGACCGGCAAGCGGGTGCTTATCCGTGTGGATTTCAACGTGCCGCTCGACAAAAATCTAAACATCACGGATGACACGCGTATCCGGGCCTCACTGCCGACCATCCAATATGCGCTTGATCACGGCGCGTTGGTGATTTTAATGAGCCATCTCGGGCGTCCGGATGGCAAGCCTGTTTCTTCGATGAGCTTGAGCCCCGCCTCAAAACGTCTGGCTGAGCTTTTGAAACGAGAGGTGATCCAGTGCTCCGACTGCGTGGGTGATCGCGTGAAAGAAGAATTGGCGCCGCTCGCCACGGCGTCCGCCATCGCGGTGCTTGAAAACTTGCGCTTTCATGCTGCCGAAGAAAAAAACGACAGTGTGTTTGCCAAACAGCTCGCCGAAAATGCCGATATTTATATCAATGATGCGTTTGGTTCCAGTCATCGCGCGCATGCTTCGATCGAGGCGATCACGAAATTTATTCCCTCCGGCGCAGGGTTTTTGCTTGAAAAAGAAATCAAATATCTCGGCGGCTCGATGCAGCAGCCAAAAAAACCGTTTGTGGCAATTCTCGGCGGCTCGAAGGTGTCGGATAAAATCGGCGTGGTGGAAAATCTGATTTTCAAAGTCGACAAAATCCTCATCGGCGGCGCTATGGCGTATACATTCTTAAAAGTGCAGGGTATCGAGATCGGCGATTCAAAATTTGAAAAAAATAAAACGGATTTGGCAAAAATTATTTTAGAAAAAGCTAAAAAAAATAACGTCGAGATTTTATTGCCTGTGGATCACGTGACTGTGCAAAAAGTGGGTGAAAATTCTCCGACCAAAGTGGAAGGTCCCTCGATTTCGCTGGGACGGCTTGGCGTGGACATTGGCCCAAAAACGATCGAGCTTTTTTCAAAGGTGCTTGAGACGGCCAAAACGGTGATTTGGAACGGACCCATGGGGATTTTTGAGATGAACGCGTTTGCCAACGGTTCTCGCCAGATTGCTATAAAGCTTTCCCAGCTGAAAGATACCACGACCGTGATCGGTGGCGGGGACACAGCTTCTTGCGTGACCGGTTTTGGCCTGGACGGTAAAATGTCCCATATTTCCACCGGAGGTGGCGCTTCGCTCGAATATTTGGAAGGAAAAATTTTGCCGGGGATCGCCGCGTTGGAGCAGCCATGAAAGGTTCCCGCAAACCCATTATCGCGGGTAATTGGAAGCTCAATAAAACCATCAAAGAAGCGGTGGAATTCGTGATGCTTTTAAAAAGGAATATTCTCGACGCGTCTTCCGTGGATGTCGTGGTCTGCCCTCCATTTACCGCGCTCAGCGAGCTTTCTGAAATTTTGATGGACACGGATATCCGGCTTGGCGCGCAGGACATTTACTGGGAAGAAAAAGGCGCTTTCACCGGCGAGGTGTCGGCGACGTTGATCAAGGACGCCGGCGCTTCTTATGCCATTATCGGTCATTCCGAAAGAAGGCAATTTTTCCATGAAACGCACCAGACAGTGAACCGGAAAACAAAAGCCGCTCTAAAAAATGGTTTAATCCCCATTGTTTGCGTGGGTGAGATGCTCGCTGAAAGAGAAAAAGGACAGACACTGGCTGTGCTGGAAGCGCAACTGGCAGGCGCTTTCTCCGGCATGACAGCTCCGGACATGACCACGGTTATTCTGGCTTACGAACCCGTGTGGGCGATCGGGACGGGGAAAGTGGCCACGACAATCCAGGCGCAGGAAGCCCATGCGTTTATTCGAAAATGGATTAAAGATCGTTTCAATCAGGACGTTGCGTCAAAACTGCGCATTCAATACGGCGGAAGTGTCAAGCCTGACAATATTATCGATCTGATGCGAGAGGAAGACATTGACGGTGCCCTGGTGGGTGGCGCAAGCTTAGAAGCCCAAAGTTTTGCGACTATTGTGAAAAATACTTGCGCCGCGTTAGCAACGGCCAAAAACTAAAGGAAATAACATGTACGTTTTTTTATTGATTATTCATGTGATTGTGTGTTTAGTCCTGATCCTTGTCGTTTTACTTCAGGCCGGCCGCGGCGGCGGATTTTCGGACATGCTGGGCGGTGGACAGCCACAAAGTTTGTTTGGGACGCAAACCAACGCATTTATGCTCAGAGCCACAGAGGTTTGCGCAGTCGTATTTATCGTCACGTCGCTTTCCCTGGCTATTTTATCCACGCAGCGTGGCAAATCGCTTGTGGCAAATCAAAAATTGATAGAGGAAATCAAGGCTAAGATACCGACGATTCCCCAACCGCCGGCGACTCCGCCGAAAGCCCCTGAAACCCCTTCGCCCGAGGCCAAGATCTGAAAACACCCCCTCCCAAGTCGGCTCTTTTGACGGGGATATTTTTTTCACTAATTTACCCAGTTTTTTTTTCAAATGCTTTGACAGCGGACGCGCCTACGCCTGGCGATGCATTTGTGACTGCTTCCATTGGCGAGCCTTCGAATCTAATCCCGTTTCTTGCCTCAGACAGCGCTTCGGCTGAAGTGTCGCATCTTATTTTCAACGGACTTGTGAAGTACGACGAGCGATTAAAATTGGTCGGAGATCTCGCCGAACGTTGGGAGGTTTTTGAAAACGGGCTCAAAATCGTGTTCCATCTGAGGCACGATGTTTTTTGGCAGGACGGCGAGCCTTTTACGGCCAGGGATGTTGAATTCACTTTCAAAAAACTGACCGACCCCTCGGTCCCGACCCCTTATGGTTCGAGCTTCGAGAAAGTAAAATCTCTCACGAGATTGGATGATTTCACGATCGCGGTGGATTATTCCGAACCATTTTCGCCGGGTCTTGCCAGTTGGACAATGGGAATAGTCCCTGAGCATCTTTTGGCTCGAGAAAATCTAATCTCGACGAAGTTTGCCCGCAGGCCCGTGGGCACCGGTCCCTACAAACTCGACCAATGGATAACGGGCCAGTGGATTAAGTTGTCCGCCAACAAACACTATTTCGACACTCGCCCGAACATCGATCGATTGGTTTACCGCATCATTCCGGATGAAGCCACGATATTCCTTGAGCTTCAAACCGAAAATCTGGACACCGCGTCGCTCACGCCTCTTCAATATGATCGGCAAATTCAAACGCCTTTTTTTAAAAAAAATTATACGCCGTATCAGTGGACGGGACAGCAGTACGCCTATTTGGGTTACAATTTAAAACACCCTTTTTTCTCCGATAAACGCGTTCGAAAAGCTATCGGTCTTGCCATCGACAAACAGGAGATCATTGATGCCACGTTGTTTGGACACGGGAAAATTTGCACCGGCCCTTTTTTAGCCGGTGGATGGGCATTTAATCCCACGGTGCACCCCGACCTGTTTGATCCCCAAAGAGCTAAAAAAATACTGCGCGAAGCGGGGTGGGAAGACCGCGATCACGACGGTTTTATCGACAAAAACGGCGATAAATTTTCCTTTACCGTTTTGACCAATCAAGGCAACGGGGAGAGGAAGATGGCGTGCGAGATCATTCAAAAACGACTGCGTGATGTCGGCATTGAAATGAAAATACAGCTCATCGAATGGAGTGTTTTTTTGAAAGAGTTTATTCATGCGCGACGTTTTGAGGCGGTGCTGTTGGCTTGGAACCTCGCCGTGGACCCGGATGTTTACAGTATTTTCCATTCTTCACGGAGCGCGCCCGGGCAATTCAATTTCGTTTCCTATCAAAACCAAGAAGTGGACGCGCTTTTAGAAGAAGGCCGCAAAGTATTCGATGAAGACAAGCGCGCGCCCATCTATCGTCGCATCCATGAAATCATTACCGAGGATGAACCCTATACTTTTCTTTACACGCCGGAAGCGCTCAGCGTGCTTCACAATCGTTTTCAAGGCGTGACGGTCACGCCCCTTGGCATTGGATACGATTTTGTTCGTTGGTATGTTCCCACTTCCAAGCAGAAATATCATTCCTCGGTAGAGCTTTCGAATGTTTAAAAATATCTGTAAGAAAACATTGCAACGGTTTCTGCTTCTGGTCGGAATCACGCTGGTTAGTTTTTTTGTAATTCATCTGGCCCCGGGAACGCCAGGCGCCTCCAATCAGGGTCTCAATTCACAGCTGGATTCCCAAGCAAAAGAAAAACTGGAAAAACTTTACGGATTGGATCGACCGATAATGGCGCAATACGGCCGTTGGCTCAGCCGTATCGCGCGTTTGGATTTTGGGCAGTCTCTGGCGGACGGCGAAAAAGTCGCCGACAAAATAAGCAAAGCTGTCCCGGTGACGCTGCTGATCAGCCTGCTTTCACTTGGTCTTATTTTTGGAATAGGCGTCCCACTCGGTGTGCTGGGAGCAACGCATCGCGGAAGGTTGCTAGACCGGTTATTGTCTGTGGGCATATTTGCGGGAATTTCGATGCCGACTTTTTGGCTTGCGCTGGTGCTAATATCGTTTTTCGGAGTTTCCTGGAGGCTGCTACCGGTGTCGGGGCTTCATTCCCTTTTTTTCGAAGAACGCAGTTTTGTTTGGCGCTGGCTGGATTTGGCAAAACATTTAATTCTTCCTGTGTGCATCAATGCCGTGGCGAGCCTTGCGATGTTGTCTCGCCTCACTCGCGCGAATATGATCCAAATCTTGAATGAAAATTATATAAGAACAGCACGCGCCAAAGGACTGTCCGAGCGCAAAGTGGTTTATCAGCACGCGCTGAAAAATGCGATGCTGCCCGTGATCACGATTATGGGTTTGTCGCTGCCGGGAATATTCGGCGGAAGCGTTATCGTCGAAACAATTTTTTCGATTCCCGGTATGGGACGTTTATTTTTTAGCTCGGTTTTTGGCAGAGATTACCCGGTGATCATGGCGATTCTGGTGCTCGGCGCTTTCCTGACGCTTTTGGGAAACTGGCTGGCAGACGTGGTTTATGCGCAAAGTGATCCACGCATCCGAAGTGGTTTAAAAACGTGAAGCGTTTTTCTTTTTTTAAAAATAGGGCGGCAGGGTTCGCCATTTTTTGGCTGGTTTTTTGGGCTGTGATTGCGCTTGTCTCCCCATTTGTTTTTAAATCCTATTCGCAAGACATCCGGATTGGGCAGGCTTTGCAGGCGCCCTCCTTTCAGCATTGGTTGGGTACCGATGGTTTGGGGCGCGATCTCTTTTTGAGAATTCTGTGCGGAAGCTCGGTGTCCCTTGGCATCAGTTTTGCGGCGGTGGTGTTGGCCTTATTCATCGGCACCTGGGTGGGCGCTATTGCCGGGTATTTCGGCGGATGGCGTGACCGCCTGCTCATGAGCGTAGTGGACGTGATGCTTTGTTTTCCATTTTTTTTTCTGATTCTGGCCGTGGTAGCAGTGCTGGGTCCGAGCGTATGGAACATTCTTTGGATACTTGCCCTCACCAGTTGGATGGGTACCTCCCGGCTCGTGCGGGCGCAGGTGCTGAGCCTTAAAGAGAAGGAGTTTATTCTGGCCGCCCGAGCGCTGGGGGCAAACGAATTTTGGATACTTCGAAAACATTTGATTCCAAACGCCCTGGAACCGGTGATTGTCAGCGGTATTTTAGGAATGTCCGGCGCGATTTTAGCGGAGGGCGGGCTCAGTTTTCTCGGTGTGGGGGTTCAGCCACCGACGACGAGTTGGGGGAATCTGCTGATGGATGGCAAGGCAACTCTCGGATACGCTTGGTGGATGACATTTTTTCCGGGTGTCGTGATTTTTTTGACGGTGCTTTCGCTGAATGTGATCGGGGATAGGTTTTCTAATGACAAAACAAACTATTCTTGAAATTCGTAACCTGAATATCCGGTTTGAACAAGATGGCGGGAAAATCGAGGTGGTGAAGAATCTTTCTCTTCACGTCGAGGAGAAATCTTTTACCTGTTTCGTCGGAGAATCCGGATCCGGAAAAACTTTGACAGCGCTTTCTGTGATGGGGTTGGTTCCTACGGCAAAAATCAGCGGCGATATTTTTTGGTATCCAACCGCCGACGCGGTGAATTTAACGACACTCACCGAAAGGGAACTAGCCGATTTCCGCGGTAGGCAAATCAGCTATGTGTTTCAAGATCCCGGCAGTTCAATGAACCCGCTGATCCGGGTGGGCGAACAAATCCTCGAGACCTATCTTTCGCACTTTCCCACATCGGCCGTCGAGGCTAAAAAAGAAACTTTGGCACACTTGGACTCCGTGAAGTTAAAAGATCCCGAAAGAATCTACCGGGCATTTCCCCATGAACTTTCGGGCGGGATGAAGCAGCGCGCGATGATTGCAATGGCGCTTGTGGCAAAACCAAAACTTCTTATCGCCGATGAGCCGACCACCGCGTTGGACGTAACCGTCGAACGCGACATCTTAAAGCTCCTTGAGGACTTGAGACGATCACGGGAATTAAGCATTTTATTTATTACCCACAATTTGGCTTTAGCGGCTTCTTATGCGGATGTGATTTATATCCTAAAAAAAGGCGAAAGGGTGGAACGGGCAGAAAAAAACGCCCAGGGCTTTTCCATGAAAAGTTCCTATGGACAGCGGCTTTTTCGCGCGGGGCTGGTGAACGTAAAACCAAAAACTTTTATCGAGGTTTGAATCCAAAAAATGTTTCTCGAGATAAAAAATATTTGTAAATCTTTCGGTTCGCTGCAGGCTCTAAAAGAGGTTTCTTTTTCCATGAAAAAAGGAAAGTCCATGGGGATTGTGGGAGAATCGGGCAGCGGGAAGTCGACTCTTGCCAAGATTGTGCTCGGACTTCTGAAGCCGGATCGCGGAGATATTTTTTTTGAAGGCAAACCCCTTTCTTTTTTTAAGAAATCCGAATGGAAACAATTTAGAAAAAAAACGCAGGTTGTTTTTCAAAATCCTTTTAATTCGCTCGACGGGCGCATGACGGTGCGAGAAATTTTGGAAGAACCCCTGCGTTTGAACGGTGAAAGATCCCAGAAAATTTTGCGCATGAAGGTCCAGGGGCTTTTGCAGGAAGTCGATCTTTCTGCCGGTTTTATCGGACGTCTGCCGCGCGAGCTTTCCGGAGGAGAATGCCAGCGAATCGCGCTGGCAAGGGCCATTAGCACGGGTCCCGAACTTTTGGTTTGCGATGAGCCCGTTTCGTCGCTGGATCTGTTGGCGCAAGCGCGTATTTTGAATCTTTTTCTCAGGCTTCAAATCGAACGCTCTGTCGCTGTTTTGTTCGTGTCTCACGATCTCAAAGTGGTGCGCCATTTGTGCGACTGGGTGCTAGTGCTCAAAGAAGGCGAGGTTTGCGAAATAGGTTCTTGCGAGCAGATACTGCAACAGCCGAAGCATCTTTACACCCGCGCTATTGTTCAGGCCTCGGGTCTTTGAAGTCTAAATTCCTTGCAAAGCATCACCCAGCGATTTATAATACGTAACCTAATTCGACTCAACTAGTTATATGAAAAAAATGCTCACATTTCTTATGGCCGGCGGCAAAGGGGAACGACTTTATCCTCTGACGAAGGACCGTGCCAAGCCCGCGGTGCCGTTCGGCGGCATTTACCGCATCGTAGATTTTACTTTGTCCAACTGCATCAACTCGGGCATTCGCCGCATTTATGTTCTGGTTCAGTACAAGTCCATGTCGCTTGCGCGGCACATTCGCATGGGTTGGAACGTGTTGAATTCCGAAGTGGGCGAGTTCATCGACGTGCTTCCCGCGCAACAGCGCATCGATGAGCATTGGTATCAAGGCACCGCGGACGCTATTTATCAAAATATTTATTCCATTCAGAGCGAGGCTCCGGAGCAGGTTCTGATTTTAGCGGGCGACCATATTTATAAAATGAATTACAAACTGATGCTCGATTTTCATCGCGAATCAAAAGCGGATCTAACCATCGGCGTCGTGCCTGCCCCGGCCGAAGAAGCCAAAGACGTGGGCGTGATCGAGGTGGATTTTTTCAACACAGTGATCGGTTTCGAAGAAAAGCCCGAAAATCCAAAAACCATTCCCGGCGATCCGAAATATGTGTACGGCTCCATGGGCATCTACATTTTCAACCGGCAGGTTTTGGAGGAAGAGTTGACCGAAGATGCGAAAAAAGAAACCGCCCATGATTTCGGCAGAAATGTCATTCCGCAGATGATCCAAAAAGGAAAGCGGAAAATCATGGCCTATCAATTTGTGGACATGAATAAAAAAGAAGCGCTTTACTGGCGTGATGTCGGCACCCTGGATGCGTATTATGAAGCGAATATTGATTTGATCCAGGTCACGCCACATTTCAACATTTATGACCGGGAATGGCCGATTCGCACTTACCAGCCTCCGTATCCGCCGGCGAAATTTGTTTTTAATCAGGAAACTAGCGGCCGCCGGGGCATTGCGGTAGATTCTCTTGTGTCCGATGGCACCATTATTTCCGGCGGCATTGTCGAGCGCTCGATTTTGTCGGCAAACGTGCGCGTCAACAGCTTTGCCGAAGTGCAGGATTCGCTGATTCTCGAAGGCGTCGACATCGGACGATACGCCAAAATAAAAAACGCGATTATCGACAAGGATGCAAAAATCATGCCCAACGCCGCGATCGGCTATGACAAGGAACTGGACCGCAAACGTTTTATCGTGACGCCAAAGGGAATTGTGGTCGTGGAAAAAGGTGCGGTGGTGGAGGCTGAATGATGGAGGGCCTAAAAATTGGACCTCATACTTTAAAATCGCGTCTTATTGTGGGCAGTGGCAAGTACGCGTCTTTTGATTTGATGGAAAAATCACTCGAGGCTTCGGGCGCGGACATGGTGACAGTGGCTGTGCGGCGCGTCAATCTTGACCGCGCCAAAGAATCTCTGCTTGATTTTATCGATCCAAAAAAATATATTCTTCTGCCCAATACGGCTGGATGTTACACGAAGGAAGACGCCGTTCGCGTGGCGCGTCTGGGGCGCGCGTCAGGGCTTTCAAATCTGGTGAAGTTGGAAGTCATTGGCGATGAAAAAACCTTGATGCCGGACGTGCTTGCGCTTTTGCGCGCGACGGAGGAACTTGTAAAAGAAGGGTTTGTCGTAATGCCTTACACCACCGATGACCCAGTGATGGCCAAACGCCTTGAAGAGGCGGGTGCCGCATGCGTGATGCCGTTGGCCGCGCCCATTGGTTCGGGACAGGGTATTTTGAATCGGCTGAACATTCGGCTGATTTTGGAAAAAGTGAGCGTCCCCGTGATCGTGGATGCTGGGGTCGGCACGGCTTCCGATGCGGCCATTGCGATGGAGCTGGGAGCCGATGGAGTTTTAATGAATACGGCGATTGCCGGTGCCGAATACCCGGTGAAAATGGCCGAGGCCATGAAGCTCGCGGTGAAGGCGGGACGCCTGGCGTATCAGGCGGGAAGAATCGAGAAAAAAATGTACGCCAACGCCTCCAGTCCCACCGCAGGGCTTGTTCCGGCTATCGAATAAAATTGTCACTGACGCAACCAAAGGATTGTCCACATGAAATCACCCCGTAACAGAAACTACAAAATTGCCGTGATTCCGGGCGACGGCACGGGTCCCGAAGTCACCGCCGAAGCGGTAAAAGTTTTAAACGCTTGCGCCAAAAAAAACGGATTTAGTTTGAATCTGACGTATTTTGATTTTGGCGGCGAACGCTATTTAAAAACCGGCAAAGTCCTATCGGACAGAGAGGTAACGGATTTAAAAAAATTTGATTCCATATTGCTCGGTGCCGTCGGACATCCGGACGTGAAACCGGGAATTCTCGAAAAAGGTCTTTTACTAAAAATTCGTTTTGATCTCGAGCAATACATCAATCTGCGCCCCGTCAAGCTTTATCCCGGTGTGTGGACTCCGCTCAAGGACAAGGGCCCCGACGAAATTGATTTTGTCGTCGTGCGCGAAAACAACGAAGGGCTATACGTCGGCGAGGGGAAGTTTATCCATAAAGGAAAAAAGAACGAAGTGGCCTTGCAAGTGTCGCGTAACACCAGAAAAGGCGTGGAGCGCTGCATCCGTTACGCTTTTGAGCTGACACGCAAGCGCGACAAAAGAAAAAAGCTCACGCTTTGCGGGAAAACCAATGTGCTGACGTACGCGCATGACCTGTGGTGGCGCGTGTTCAACGAAGTGGCCAAAGAATATAAAGATATTCAAACCGACTACGCGCATGTGGACGCCACCTGTATGTGGATGGTAAAAAATCCCGAATGGTTCGACGTGATTGTGACGGACAACATGTTTGGTGACATCATCACGGATTTGGGTGCCATGATTCAGGGCGGCATGGGAATCGCGGCTGGAGGCAATTTGAACCCCGAGGGTGTTTCGATGTTCGAACCCATTGGAGGTTCGGCGCCTAAATACACGGGCAAAAATGTGATCAATCCGCTTGCGGCGATTTGCGCGGGCGGCATGATGATCGAGCACTTGGGAGAAGAGAAAACGGCAGCGCAGATCGAAAATGCGGTGATGCAAGTGACCAAAAATCAATTAAAATCATTAGCCGCCGGCAAAATGGGATATGGCACAAAAGAAGTGGGAGATTTGGTGGTCGATGCAATGCAAAAAGTAAAATGAAAAAAAAGTCCAAATATAATGTTGCCATCATGGGCGCCACGGGCGCTGTCGGACAAGAGATGCTTCAAATTCTTGCGCAGAGAAAATTCCCGGTGGATCGACTGTCGCTTTTGGCCTCAAAAAGATCCGTGGGGAAAAAATACCGTTTCAAAGGCAAAGAATACTCCGTTGAAGAGCTCAAGGAAGATTCGTTTAACGATGTCGATATCGTTTTAGCCAGCGCCGCCGGCGCGATTTCCAAACATTTTGTGCCCTTCGCCGTTAAAGCGGGCGCCATCGTGATCGATAATACCAGCGCCTATCGAATGCATTCCGAGGTGCCTCTGGTGGTGCCGGAGATAAACGCGGCTGATATCAAAAGACACAAAGGCATCATCGCCAATCCTAATTGTTCGACCATCATCCTGGTGGTCCCGATTTATCCGATTCATAAAAAATACCGCATTCGCCGCGTGATAGTCTCTACCTATCAAGCCGCTTCCGGAGCGGGCGCCAAGGCCATGCGGGAGCTTGAAACTCAGGCGCGTGACGTGCTCGCCGGACGCGCAATTAAAAAGGAAGTGTTTCCGCATCAAATCGCTTTCAATCTTTTTTCCCATAACAGCGCGATCAAGGAAGACGGTTACAACGAAGAAGAA
>CAZVNB010000023.1:0-29091 GCA_964628355.1 uncultured Planctomycetia bacterium
GGTTCATGTCGATTTTAGACATCCTGATTACCTCTCCCAATTTACGGAACGACGTTCCAATGGGAGAGGTAGGCCGGCACGTTTGATCAACATCACCCTCTTGAACGTCGTTCCGTAAACTAATCTCAAAAGGATAATCAATGTGTGGGGGACAAGGTTTGACGCTGCCCCGCCGATTTGGTCATTTGACAACGCAAACTTTAATGGAGCGAACTTAGCGCAAAACATTAACATAAAGATATTAGGAGCCAAGCATAATGATTTTTCTTATTCGGCAACTGACTTAAGATGGACACCGAATCCGGATGCCAATAAACGCATAGAACGGGAGATAAATTTTAAGACGAGCGCTTTTATGCAAAACTTGTATCAGGTGGCAAAGGAAGAAGATTTCACTAACGGATCAATTAATGAGTTTCTGCAATCGCTTGTTCCAATCGGTGCCGCAGAGAATAAAAATGGAGTCTGGGAAATAAACCCCACGAAACTTCGGTACACGCTAGACTATATTTATTAAAAAATCATGAAAAAAAGCATACAAATTCTAGTGACGGTATTTGCAGTAATGAGACTATCTGTTGCTGTCGTAAATTTAGTTGGTGGGCAAAAAGAGAAAATTAGAAATGATATTGCAGGCAATTTGAATCAAAGTGCTGCCAATTTTGTTGGTTCCCCCAATATCAGTGGCGATATAAATGAAGCCTGGGATTACATACATGACGGAAATGCGTTTATGAAATCAAAAAATTATACGGACGCCATCAAGGCTTATCGAGGAGCATACGTGTTACAAGATTATGTTGGCCCACTCCCAGGTCTAAAGCTCATAGATGCGTTTGCCGAGAGTGGACAGCAGGACGAGGCGCTCAAGACACTCGACGAGATAAATATTAAATACAGATTTGTGGACAACGCTGCAGGTTTAAAAAAATATAATGAAATCAAATCCCGTCTCCTCGCCGCCAAATCCCAGGTCGCCCAGAAAACCGAGCCCCAACTTCAATGACCACCTACACCTGTCCAACCTGTATGCAAACCTTGGACCGCGACCTACTTTTGTTCATAAAACACACCCATGTCCACATTTACGGAACGACGTTCCAAGGGGAGAGGTTGGCCGGCACTTTTGATCAACATCTCCCTCTTGAACGTCGTTCCGTAAACGTAAATTATTCAATCGGTGCAGAGCTCCTTAATTCAGGGCGCTGTGACTTACGGAGTTGAATTCGTGGGTCAGACCAGCCCGATTCTTGGATCGCTTTTAAGCCAGGACATAATAAGGTGTCAGTCCTTGACAATTGACATCCATATATCTTGCTGTTAGTCTACGCGTATGAGCCGTCCGCTGAGACTTGAATTCCAAGGTGCAGTATATCACGTGTTCTCACGTGGCAACGAACGCAAAGCCATCTTCCGGTCTCATACTGATTATGAGTTATTTCTGGACATACTCCGTGATTGTGCCCTGACCCTCAACGTGCTTGTCCACGCCTATTGTCTGATGCCCAATCACTTTCATCTTCTGGTCGAAACGCAAGATGCAAATCTCTCATACGTCATGAAGCGCCTTCTCGGGCTTTACACGGTACGGTTTAACCGCAAACACAAAAGGGTAGGGCACCTTTTCCAGGGGCGTTACAAAGCGCATCTGGTCGACAAAGACTCTTACTTTTTACAGGTAAGCCGGTATATCCACTTAAATCCCGTCAAGGCAAAGCTAGCCAGGCATCCCGAGGACCATGACTACTCAAGCATGCGCTACTATTTGCGTGGCAAAGCCCCGGATTTCCTTCATAAAGAATTTACTCTCGCATCGTTCCAATCGCCCGCTAGCTACCGCGCCTTTGTGTTGGAGGGCTTATCGGACCCTCAAGACATCTTCAAGAATGCGCTTGGAGGCGCCATCCTCGGCAATGAAAATTTCTTGGCTAAGATTAAGGCAAGAATATCAAAAAAGGAACAGAGGGATTTCCAGGGCAAAAATAGGATTTTCCAAAAACCCCTCTCTGACGTGGTGAGGTTATGCAAAGAATATCCCCAAGGCCATCAGATTTACATGCTAGCTAAGTACGCCCGGGCAACTCAAAAGCAAATAGGAGAGATCTTTCAGATATCACATTCGGCCGTGTGTCAGTCCGTGCGAAGATTGCAAAGCAGAATCGCAAGAGATAGACAGTTGAAGCAGTCCATTGACGCGCTTGATAGAATAATGTCAAATGTCAAGGACTGACACCATAGCAGAGCCACCATAGCAGATACTGACACCATAGCAGATAAAAATCCATGAGAATCAAGTGTGACGATTTTAATTTAGCGGCTACGTTGGATTCGGGGCAAGTGTTCGGATTTACGCGGGACAAGGACGGTCAATATTCCGGGAGGTTGTTAGGGCACTGCATTAAAATCCGGCAACAAAACGATGTGATTCATGTCGAAAACGGCCTAAGCGTTCTACCGGAAGACACTGTGCGTAGCTATTTTGATCTGGACCGGGATTTGAAAGACGTTTATTCGATTTTACGTTCAGACCAGTTGCTGAATAAATCTTTTGAGACGTTCAAGGGACTTCGGCTTATCCGTCAGGATTGTTGGGAAGCTTTGGCGTGTTTTATCATTTCATCGAACAACAACGTCAAGCGCATCATGGGGATTTATCAAAATCTGGTGCATCGGTTTGGACATTTCCCGTCTCCTAGACAAGTCACGTATTCTCATGAAAAAATTTTGCGCGAACTGGGTCTGGGTTATCGCGCGCCGTTTCTTTGGAGTACAGCCATTTTTTTGTGCAACAACCCGCATTATTTGCAAACGATCCACGATTTGGAGTACGGTGAAGCCAGGGCGCGCGTCATTTCTTTTCCCGGCATCGGTCCGAAGGTTGCCGATTGCGCTTTGTTGTACGGGTTTCACAAGACCGAGGCATTTCCGGTGGATGTGTGGATCTTACGTGCGATGCGCAAGCTTTATTTCCGAAACAGGAACGTTTCTGCAGACAAAATCCATGAATTTGGCATGAAACGATGGGGCCGGAATGCCGGCTACGTGCAGCAATACTTGTTCCATTCGGCGCGCATGGGGGTTTATGATATACTGCCGGTTTCAGGGAGAAAAAATTCGCATGAACGAGCTTGAAAAAGTTATCGAAAAAATTTATTCCGATTTTCCGCAAAAAACGGAGGCTCTGAGAAAAAAACTTGGGCGTCCTCTCACGCTTAGCGAGAAAATTCTCGCTTCGCATGTCGTTGACTTGAACTGGCAGGAATTTGAGCGGGGTAAAAGTTATTTGTCCCTGCGGCCCGACCGTGTGGCCATGCAGGATGCCACCGCCCAGATGGCGATCTTGCAGTTTATGCTTGCCCAGAGGAAATCGGTTGCGGTGCCCAGCACCATTCATTGTGATCATTTGATTTTGGCGCACACAGGCGCGGCTCAGGATACGCAAAACGCCAAAGACGCCAACCGCGAAGTTTATGATTTTTTAAGAAGCGCATCACAGCGCTATGGCCTTGGTTTTTGGGAGCCGGGCGCGGGAATCATCCATCAAGTCGTGCTTGAAAATTATGCGTTTCCGGGCGGACTCATGATCGGCACCGATTCTCACACACCGAACGCCGGGGGACTTGGCATGCTGGCCATCGGGGTGGGTGGGGCAGATGCGGCGGACGTGATGGCGGGCCTTCATTGGGAAGTGAAATGTCCAAAACTCATCGGCGTTCATTTAAAAGGAAGCTTGAACGGATGGGCCTCGCCGAAAGACGTGATTTTAAAACTTTGCGGAATTTTAACCGTAAAAGGCGGCACGGATAAAATTCTCGAATTTTTTGGAACAGGCACGCGCTCCATCAGCTGCACCGGCAAGGGCACCATCACGAACATGGGCGCTGAGCTGGGGGCCACCACTTCGATTTTTCCTTTTGATGACCGTATGGCTTCTTATCTGCGCATGACCCATCGCGCCGGCATTGCGACACTCGCCGAAAAATATCAACAATTTTTGACCGCGGATCCAGAAACCGAAAAAGAGCCCAAGAAATTTTATGACGAGGTGATCGAAATTGATTTATCGACGTTGGAGCCTTACGTGGTTGGGCCACACACGCCTGATTTGGCTCGCCCGGTGTCGGAACTAGCCAAAGAGGTACGCGAAAAGGGATACCCGGCTCAATTAAAAGCAGCGCTTATCGGAAGCTGCACCAACTCTTCTTATGAAGACATCGGCCGCGCGGCGCATGTGGCCGCGCAAGCACAAAAAGCAGACGCCAAGGCGAAGTGTTATTTTCTCATCACGCCCGGCTCGGACCAAATTCACAATACGATTCGGCGCGATGGCCAACTGCAAGCGCTGGAAAGCATCGGGGGCGTCGTGCTCGCGAATGCCTGCGGTCCCTGCATCGGCCAATGGAAACGTGATGACATCAAAAAGGGCGAGACCAATTCCATCATTAATTCGTTCAATCGTAATTTTCCCGCGCGCAATGACGGCAACGCCGAAACGCTTTCTTTTATTGCGTCTCCGGAAATCGTGACGGCCTATGCTTTGGCCGGGCGCCTGGACTTCAATCCATTGACGGACAACATCCAAACAGAAAATGGAAAAGAATTTAAGCTTTTACCGCCTTGCGTGCCTGAAATGCCGACCAAAGGCTATGCCAAAGGCGAGGCGGGGTATATTGCGCCACTGCCTGAAAAAGAGCGGCTCAAAATCGAGGTGATTGTTTCGCCCACCAGCGATCGTTTGCAAAAACTCGAGCCTTTCCAGGCTTGGCAGGGAAGGGATTTTGAAAATTTATTCGTGCTTTTAAAAGCAAAAGGCAAATGCACCACCGACCACATTTCGCCGGCGGGGCTTTGGCTCAAATACCGCGGACATCTGGATAAAATTTCGGACAATATGTTTGCCGGCGCCAACAATGCTTTCACGGACAAACCGGGGTTGGTGAAAAACTGGCTCCAGGACGGGGAAGTGGTGACAGCCGCCCAGGCGGCGCGTGCTTATAAAAAAGCGGGACAGGGATGGGCCGTGGTGGGCGATGAAAACTACGGCGAAGGTTCCAGCCGCGAACATGCCGCCATGTCGCCGCGATTTTTG
This sequence comes from uncultured Planctomycetia bacterium, assembly GCA_964628355.1. Classification (GTDB taxonomy): domain Bacteria; phylum Omnitrophota; class Gorgyraeia; order 2-02-FULL-51-18; family 2-02-FULL-51-18; genus CAZVNB01. The sequence goes on from CAZVNB010000023.1 coordinate 5,090, forward strand.
GGTTGCAAAGCCGTGATAGCAAAAAGTTTTGCGCGTATTCACGAAACCAATTTAAAAAAACAAGGGATTTTAGCGCTCAAGTTTGAAAACTCGACGGACTATGAAAAAATTCGCGAGAATGACAAACTCGGTATCAAGGGACTCGGTTCATTGTCGCCCGGAACTTTGTTATCGCTAACGGTGACGCACCTAGACGGTTTAACCGAAAATTTTTTACTTGCACACTCGTTCACAAACGAACAGGTCCAATGGTTTAAAGCCGGCAGCGCGTTAAACCTGGTGAAAGGTAAATGACAGTCTGCTCAAAAAACCTCACCTGCTTCGTTGCGGGCTCGTTCGCTTGTGCGACGCTATTCCCATAGCGCCTCCGCGCTCTCTCGCCCGCGCCTCGCATCTGAGGCTTTTTGAGCAGACTGATAAGCTCAAAGCGTATTTTGTCTGGCTTTGGCTTATCGTTTTTGTTATAAATACCTTAGAATAAGTTATAGGAGGACGATGTCTACTCAGACCCAGATACCGAAAAAAGCCACAGTGGCTAGCGCCGGTTCTTTGAAAAGTGGAATCACGGTCAAAAAATTTATTGAACATCACTACCGGCATTTCAATGCGGCTGTGGTGGTGGACGCGGCACAGGCCTACGTCGACCATTTAAAGCGCTCGGGAAAAATGTTTGTGACGTTGGCCGGCGCCATGAGCACGGCGGAATTGGGAATCTCGTTGGCCGAAATGATCCGTGAAGGAAAAGTGCACGGTATTTGTTGCACGGGCGCTAATCTCGAAGAAGATATTTTTAATCTCGTGGCCCACGACCACTATCGTCGTGTTCCGCATTATCGGTATCTGTCTTCTCAGGAAGAAATTGATCTTCGAAACATCGGCATGAACCGCGTCACCGATACCTGTATTCCCGAAGAAGAAGCCATGCGCCGCATCGAGCGGCAAGTGCTGACATTTTGGAAAAAAGCAGACAAAGAAGGCAAACGTTACTTTCCTTACCAGTACATGTACCAGCTTATCTCGACCGGCGCTATCAAGGAATACTACCAAATCGATCCCAAAGACTCCTGGATGGTGGCTGCCTGCGAAAAAAATATCCCCATATTTACGCCGGGTTGGGAGGATTCTACTCTGGGAAATATCTTTGTCGCCAATGTGATACGAAAAGAGGTCTCGAACTTTCAGGTGGTAAAATCGGGCGTCGAGCAAATGGCGGCACTCATTGATTGGTACCAACAAAACAGCCGCAGCGAGTCCATCGGGTTTTTTCAGATCGGCGGCGGCATTGCGGGCGACTTTCCTATTTGCGTGGTGCCGCTCATTCAACAAGATTTGAAAGAAAAATGCCGTTTGTGGGGCTATTTTTGTCAGATTTCCGATAGTACCACCTCGTATGGTTCTTACAGCGGGGCCGTGCCGAATGAAAAAATCACCTGGGGCAAGCTGGACATCGACACGCCCCGATTTGTCATCGAATCGGACGCCTCCATTGTCGCGCCTCTTATTTTTGCCTACATCTTAGAACAATAGTGCTCGCTGTCCGCACGCGTATTTTAGAAGACAATTTTTTTGTCGATACGCGCTTTCAGGTTATTCATGAGGATGATCAAATCCTTGTCATCGACAAACCCGCCCCGCTTGCCGTGCATCCGGTGGGCGCTTATGTCGATCTCAATCTGCATTCGCTGCTCAAAAAAGACCCCCGCTGGGAAGACGTGACCCTCCGTTTTGCGCATCGGCTGGACGCAGAAACAAGTGGCGTTATTTGCGTTACAAAAACCGAGAGCGCCGCGCGGTTTATTGGCATCGAGTTTTTAAACGGGCGTGTGCAGAAAACATATCACGCGCTTGTTTTTGGCGTGCCCTGGAAGTTTCAGGGAGAAATTAATATTCGTCTTGGTCATGACAAAAGTTCAGGATTCCAAACCGTACGAATCGCCGATGAAATAAACGGGGAGGAGGCCCTCACGCGCTTTCGTCTCGTCTGGTCTGCCGGAGGCTACAGCTGGCTTGAAATAAAACCGCTCACGGGACGCACCCATCAAATCCGCGCGCATCTTTCTTTGATAGGCCATCCCATCGTCGGAGATAAAATTTACATCGATTTGAATCTATTCCGTGAATACGTGATTGGTGGTTTAAACGAAACGATGCTCGAGCGTCTTAAGCTGCCACGCCTGGCGTTGCACGCTAGCCGCCTTGGTTTCACGCACCCGGACACGCGCCAGTTTGTGGAATTTTCTTCAAAAGCGCCCGCGTTCATGCGGCAGGTGCGGGCATGAAAAGAGCGGTTAAAGATCTCACCGTATTTAAAAAAGATTTGATAGATCTCATGGAAAACGACTTGCCACCAGGGGCTGAAAATGAAGTTTTTCATGACATGCTGTTCAATATCGGAAAGCTTCGTGATGAAAAGCTGGATGTTGTCGAACTGCGACTTTTAAATACGGCTCTTGCGGAGCTTCGTTACGCGCTCAAAGTTTTCAAACCTTACCGGATGGTGCCGAAGGCCGCGGTCTTTGGCTCCGCGCGCCTGGAAAAAAATCATCCGGATTTCAAGCTCGCCGCATTATTCGGAAAAAAGCTCGCCAAAAAGGGCTGGATGATCATTACCGGAGGCGCCAGCGGCATCATGGAGGCGGCCATGATCGGCGCAGGCGCGAAGAACTGTTTTGGCCTGAACATCCTATTGCCGTTCGAGCAGCAAGCCAACGAAACGATACGCGGAAACGAGAAATTGATTTTTTTTAAATATTTTTTTACGCGCAAGCTCATGTTTTTAAAAGAATCGGCGGCAACGGTACTTTTTCCCGGAGGGTTCGGGACTTTTGACGAGGGTTTTGAATCATTCACGCTGGTGCAAACCGGCAAGGCCAAACCCCGGCCCCTGGTGCTCGTGGACACGGCACAAAGCGTTTTTTGGAAGTCCATGCTTTCTTTCGTCAAAAAAAATATGCAAGTAGGCGGCCTTGTTTCGCCTGCCGATTTGACCTTGATGCGCCATGTTCAGGATGCCGATAGCGCCGTCGAGGAAGTCGTTGGATTTTATAAAAACTACGATTCTTCGCGCTTTTTAAGGGATCAGTACCTGATCCGGCTTAGAAAACCCGTGACCGACCAGGCATTGATGGTGCTTAATACACGTTTTCGCGACATCCTTTCCGGAGGCGTTTTTGAGCGTCTGGACGATATGCGGGAAGACGATAACCAGCAGCCGTCTTTGTATCGTATCGTGTTCAATTTTGATCGTTCCGGCTACGCGCGTTTGCGGCAGCTCATCGATTTCCTTAATTCGCTTTAGGGTTGACGGAAACGAGGTATTTTAGTATCCTGATCTCTTCAAGAAACCTGTTCAGTCACGCTAACCACTCGAAAGATTAAGGACGAACCATGACACTTTTTTTGCGGCGTATTTCTCTGGGCTCTTTTTTTGCCTTGGCTATTGTTGGTTTTGCCCCTTTTACGTATGCGGATGTGGATCCGGACACGGCTTCTGCAAATTCCGATGATCCCGGCTCTTCAAACGCGCTGGGGCAGTTTCCTCAAGCGGAGATGACGCAGGTCACACCCCCTGGTTTGATGTCTCCGAATGCTTCCTATAACCCTGCGAACCCTGCGGTTGCGGCTTCCAATTTTCCCAAAGTCCAGAACACCCAAGATGAAGAAATGGCGCGCAAATTTGCCTGGTGGCCGACCGATGCCAAGCCGGGGCCCTACAAAGACCCAGATCGCAGTGGATACTGGTGGTGGCCTGACGTTCCAGGCCAGTCGCGGCCGTGGGGAAATCAGGGGTATGTTTATGTACGTAAAATCATTTTTGATTACAAGTCAACCGAGGGTAATATGAAGCCCTCACTGGTCATCAAGCGCATCATCAAGAATGTCAAAATTCTTTTTGACTTTGATAAGGCGGACTTAAGAGACGACGCACGCGATATTTTAGACAAGGCGATGTACACATTGCAGCATAATCCCAAGGCCGATATCCTGATCACCGGGAATGCCGATATTCGCGGTTCCGAACAATACAACCAGAAGCTCGGAGAGCGTCGTGCGTCTGCTGTTGAAAATTATTTGACACAGCTAGGTTTGGGTTCCGCGCGTATCCGTATTTTAAGTCGTGGCAAACTGGACGCGCTGGCGCCGACGCATGACATCGTTGGCATGCAGAAAGACCGCAATGCGCAGTTTGTAATCGCGGAAGTCGAGGAAGTGATGATTCCAGCGGATAAAGCCAGCCTCTTTGAAGATAAAGTGATCGAAGAGAAACAAGAAGTGGAAAGCTCGGTTCGCGTCAGCGAAAAAGATTATGTGATTCGTTCCGGGGATACGTTGTGGGACATCGCCAAGCGAGAATACGGTGACGGCAAGCAATGGAAGCGGGTTTATGAGTACAACAAGGACGTGATCGCAAACCCGAACCGTCCAAAAAAAGGCGCCCACATCAAGCTTCCGATCGAATAATAAAATCATCGCGATCACCAAAAACTTCGCATAATGATAATTAATGGGAGAGATCCAAATGGAAAACAAAACAATTGTCAGTTCGGACGCAGCATCGGTTTCTAGCTTTCTGTCAAAGGTTTTTCTTTGGATGGCGTTAGGCCTTGCTATCACAACAGCAGGGTCTTTTTGGTTGTTGTCTCAGCCGCAACTTTTTTCGACAATCATGAAAAATCATTGGGTGTTTTTCGCCTTGGTGATCGCCGAAATCGGTCTTGTGATTTGGCTATCCTCGGCGTTGATGTCGATGAGCGCCGGCTTGGCGACGACGCTGTTTCTTGTTTATTCATTCCTAAACGGCGTGACGCTTTCGCCATTGTTTGTGATATACACGGGAGCGTCGGTGATGACTACGTTTGCCGTGACGGCAGGCACTTTCTTTTTCTTTAGCCTCTATGGATTCACCACCAAGCGCGATCTCACCACGATGGGCGGGCTCATGATGATGGGGTTGATAGGAGTCATTCTCGCCTCTGTTGTAAATATTTTCGTCAAAAGCTCGATGTTGGATTGGATTGTAACGTTTATCGCGATTGCCGTGTTTATGGGATTGATTGCCTGGGACACGCAGAAACTCAAAGCGATGCATGCCATGGGTTTTGAAAGCCCTCAGGCTGAGCGAAAAATGACGATTCTTGGGGCGCTGGCGCTTTACTTGGATTTTGTGAACCTCTTCATCCAGCTTTTGAGAATTTTCGGGAAGAGAAGAGACTAAAGTCGTTTATCGAGAAAATAAGAAAAAGGGAGCCGGCGCTGAGCCGGCTCCCTTTTCTGCTGTAAATTTTCTGTGTGAGTGAAAGATAGTTATGGCGCTAGTTTTAAAAAAAGTCGATCGGCCTCGTGAGCTGAAGTGGTACCAGGCCAGTTCGATGTTGTACGGAGACTGGGGCACTTCGAAAGCCTACGTGCTCGGTATCGCATTCGCGATTGCGGGCCACGCTTCTTTATTTTTTCTTATGGCCATGAGCGTGCTCACGGCGCTGATTGGTTTCTGCTACATCATTATCTGCAAGGCTTATCCCGACGGCGGAGGGGTTTATTCTTCCGTGCGCCATCGCTCCAAAACCCTGGCTGTGATCGGAGCTTTTCTTTTGATCGCTGATTATGTGGTCACTGCGGCTCTAAGCAGCGTGGACGCTTTTCATTATTTTGGTGTCGCGCGGCCCGAGCTGTGGGCGATTGGTTCGCTGATTTTGATCGGTCTTATCAATGTTGTCGGGCCCACAAAAAGTGGCAATGTGGCGGCCGTCATCGCGGTTGCGACGCTGCTTTGCCTGGGAATTCTCTGTGTAGCCGTTTTGCCGCATCTTCGTGAATTCCAAATCACAGCCCCTCAAGGCCCTTTCTTTTCCAATTGGACAAAGTTTGTGGGGATAGTGCTTGCTTTGTCGGGCGTGGAAGCGATAGCGAATGTCACCGGCATTATGGTGGAGCCTGTCAAAAAAACGGCAAAGCATGCAATTTTGCCGGTGCTTTTAGAAGTCACGGTGGTGTCTCTGATTCTTGGGGTTGCAATGAATGCAATCCCGAGCTTAAGTGGCCACACCGAAGACATGATCAAAGTCATCGCCGATTATTATGTAAATCCGTTTTACGGAAAAATCATGGCGGTAGTGCTTGGGCTTCTTTTGTTGTCCGCGTGCAACACGGCCATTATGGGGTTGATCAGTATCATGTTTTTGATGTCGAAGGACCGTGAGCTTCCGCCGATTTTCAGTTCGCTCAATCGTTACGGCATGCCCTGGTTTGGTTTATTCATTGCAACCGCAGCACCCGTGTTGGTGCTGACTCTAGAGCACCAGGTCACGCATTTGGCGGCGCTTTACGCCATCGGCGTCGTAGGCGCTATCACGATCAATCTTGCAGCTTGTAGCACAAATCCGAATCTTGGAATTAAAAAAGTAGAGCGAATTATTTTGGGTGTGGCTGCGACCATCATGGTGTGCATTGAAGCGACAATTATTGCCGAGAAGCACAACGCTGTGATATTTGCCTCGTGCGTGCTGGCCGTGGGGCTTACGGCGCGTGCCGCCGGCAAATACATCGAGAAAATTCGCGTGGTGGAACCCGAAGTTCTCGGTATCAATGTGTTGACGCTTGAAGAGGCCAAGGATCTCATGCCGTTGTATCGTGGTTCGACACTGGTTGCCATCAAAACGATCAGTCCGTCATTGATTGAGGAAGCCGTGTTGCACGCCAAGGGTAAAGGTGAGAAGGTTGTTTACACCCTTTTTATCGAGGAGAAGCCGCCCGGCTGGGCGTATCCTACCGAAGTTGAGCCCTCCAAGGGCGCCGTGTTGGTTTTAAACCAAGCCGTGCAGGAATTTGAAAGACTCGGCATCACGTCGGTGCCGCTGTGGAATTTGGGAGACGATCCGGCCGGACTGATTGTCAAAACAGCCAATGAACTCGGTCTGGACACGCTCATGATAGGCGCTACGCGCCGCGGCGCTTTGGAGCGTTTGCTCAGAGGAGAGGTGTTGAAGAGAATTGCCGAGCAGCTTCCGAAAGAAAAACGGCTGATCATTTGCAACTAACAGTCTGCTAAAAGGAGAAATGGAAATGTCTTTTTTGGTTTTAGTGCGTCACGGGCAGTCTCAGTGGAATCTCGAAAACCGTTTCACCGGATGGGTGGACGTCCCGTTGTCTGGAAAGGGAATTGCCGAAGCTAAAAATGCCGCCACTCGGCTCAAAAAAGAAAATATCCAGTTTGACCGCGCGTATACTTCAAATCTCAAACGTGCGCAGGACACACTGAACTTGATTCTGGAAAAATTGGGGCAGACGAATATTCCCGTCGAAAAAGACCAAGCGTTGAATGAAAGGCATTACGGAGATTTACAAGGGCTGAACAAGGCCGAAACAGCGCAGAAATTCGGTGAGGAACAAGTCAAAATTTGGCGTCGTTCTTATGATGTGGCACCCCCAGGCGGGGAAAGTTTGAAGGACACGGCTGCGCGTACGCTTCCTTATTTCGAATCCAAAATTGTCGCCGATTTGAGAAATGGCCTGAACGTAATTGTTGCCGCGCATGGGAACAGTCTACGATCTATCGTCATGGACTTGGACAAGCTTTCCAAAGAGCAAGTCTTAGAGCTCAATCTCGCCACGGGCGTTCCGATCGTTTATCAGCTCGACAACAACCTCAAAATCCTCTCCAAAAAAGACCTCAAAGATTAAACCACCCAAGTTTATTTTTTAGTCTACTCAGTTGCCAGTATTATGTTTCTGTTACTCGGTTGCCAGCACCCTTATTCTTTAACAAGGAAGACGACGAAGCCTTCACTATCATCAGGGAGTGAGGGAACTGCCCTTACACATCTAGTTGGCAGAGGACCCGGCGTCCCCTCCACTGATTAGGGTATGTGCGTACGTGTCTTTCATGTCTTGCTTAAAAGAAAAAAGTGTTCTACCAACGTGAGTTGAGTAGATTGACTTGCCGACAATAAATAAAGGCACCGGTATGGCTGTTCGAACGTGCCATGACCAGTGGAGGTATCAGAAACGGGTGAATGTCAATTTTTGATTAGACCCAACCGTGGTTTAAGTTGTTACGCCCTGTGGCCGTGACAGTTAAGGCCATCAGAAAAAGTTCTTTTTTAGACAAAGATGAGCCAAATCTAGCAGCCGATGCTTGAATCTTGTTTAGGTTGTTGGCAAAGCCGTTGTTGGTTTGGTATAAGTTCGCGCGTGACTCAGCGGTAAGGTTTGAGGCAATGTCTGATATTTCAGAGTCGGTGAGGTTGAGTCCAAAAGACGCGGCTGAGTTTTTAAGTTGGTTTGTGTCTTTTGCAAGCTGATCGGCGGTCAGGTTGGGCATCATCCCAACGCTAGGGCTGAGCTTTAAGGAATGAGCGATATTCAAAAGACCATGCCCGTATACGGGGTCCCAACCCGGCTTGCCCAGATCTATAGCCGCTCTTTCCAACCTGTTTATGATGGAACTTGGACTTTCGCCAGGATATTGGTTTATTAAAAGCGCGATGGCGGCTGATACCATGGGAGTGGCAAAAGAAGTACCTCCCCCCAGATTGTGATGCCCTCCCGCCGCATCCGTCAATGTAATGTCGACACCAGGAGCTACGAAGTCAATTGAACTGCCGATATTTGAAAATGGCGCGATGGTATTTCCCGGTTGAGTCGCCCCAACGGCAATGACTCCCCGAAGATTGGCCGGCCAGACCTCATCGACATTTGCGCCTTCATTCATGGCAGCGGCGACCACAAAAACTCCATGGTTTACGGCATTGTCCACGGCGCCTTGCACACGATCGCGCAATTTCCGAGAAATTGCGTCCACCAATGAATTAACGTGGGGAGCGCCCATAGAAAGATTGATAATATTCACGCCTTGAGACACGGCGAAATCCATGGCTTCGACCACATGTTTGGCCACCTTGATGCCATTCAGAAGTAAATCAACCTTGTCGGGCAACAAGCCGGGTAGCACTCTATTCACAAAGTCTAAGACGTCAATTCCCACTTCAATCAAAAAATCCCTGACAGAATCGACTGTCTTGCTCAACTTGCCACCTGATAAATCATCCAAGGCGCGAAAGGCGGAGCTCGCCACACTCCTGACGCCATTCCACACAGCGTTTGCCACTTCCGTGACACCATTCCGCACAGTGTCTGCCGCTCTATGGATACCGTCTCGTACCCTATCAGCAAAACTCCCTGGTTTGATCACCCCCATGGCTATCTCATCAAAAACACGCAAAGGAAGTATTTTTGCATCCGGCGCTATCGTGTGAATAATGCCCGTCACCGCCGTCCCGTGTCGAAATGAATTATTACCTGGGTCAGAGTCACCGTCTACATAGTCCCGTCCATTCAAAACATTCCCGGAAAGATCCGGGTGCCTTATGTCTACGCCAGAATCAATGACGGCGATGGTCACTCCTTGGCCTCGGCGTGAATTCCAAACATTAGGCCCAACACCGATTGCGTCTAGGTACCACCTTCCGCTTTGCCTTCCGTGTTGGTTCTGATTGCTGGGATCGCTGGGTGGGGGTGGGGAAGAAGTAGGATATAAGTCCGTGCGCTGTACACTGGTGAGATTTAAGGCCGTCAGAAAAACCTCTTTTTTGGACAAAGACGCCCCAAGTTTAGCAGCCGATGCTTGAATTGCGCTTAGATCGTTGGCAAAGCCGTTGTTGGCTTGGTTTAAATTGCTGCGCTGGAGAGCGGTAAGACTTGAGGCAATATCTAATATTTCAGTCTCGGTCAGGGTAAGCCCGAAAGACGCGGCTGAGTTTATAAGTTGGTTTGTGTCTTTTACAAGGGGAAGGCTGGCGCGTCCGGTACTGTCGAGACCCAATGCCCACAAAAAAATTTCTTTTTTGGACAAAGGTGTACCCGTTTGAACGACCAATGCCTGAATCGCGCTTAGGTCATTGGCAAATCCGTTGTTGGCTTGGTTTAAATTGCTGCGCTGGAGAGCGGTGAGATTCAGGGCTATCCCAAATATTTCAGTCGAAGTGTAGATGGTGTTAGTTCTAATTGCGGAGTCTTCTAGTTTGTTTAGATCGTTGGTAAAACCGTTGTTGGCTTGATACAAGTTGCTGCGCTGGTCGGCGGTGAGGTTTGAGGCAATATCTGATATTTCAGAGTCAGTCAGGGTAAGCCCGAAGGTAAGCCCGAAAGACACTGCGAAGTTTTTAAGTTGGTTTGTGTCTCTTGCAAGCTGATCGTTGGTGAGGTGGGTCGTCATCGTGCGGACATCACCGTTTGACAGAGATTTATTCGCGAGATCTTGGATTGAAGTCATATCTCTTACAAAGGAAGAGATAGGGCTTAAGTTCGCTCGTTGGTCGCTGGAGACGACAGGGCTTTCCGCAGCCCCGGCCGACGTGCCGCGATCAAGAGATTGCGGCGTGGTGAGGTGGGTCGTCAGTGTGCTGATATCATTGATGGATATAACCCGTCCATCGCGATTTTTTGTGGTGCTTGTTAACAGGGCGTTGGAATTTGGAAGGTAGACAAAGCTCGTGACGTTGCCCGTTAAGCTGTCAGTGGACTGCGTAATCAGGCCTTTATTATTGAGACCGGCTTTATAGTCCGCGGTGGATAAAACCAGCCCCTCGCGATTTTTTGTGGTGCTTGTTGTCGGGGTGTTGGAATCCGGAAGGTAGGTAAAGCTGGTGACATTGCCCGTTAAATGATCAGTTGACTGCGTGAGCAGGTCTTTATTGTCGAGGCCGGCTTTGTAGCTGGCGGTGGACAAAACCTTTCCGGCAGAGTTTGTAGTCACCGATTGAGTCAAATGTTTATTCGCGTCATAACTATAGGTCATAATGTTACCGGTGAACTGCTCGACGGTTTTTGTCGTGGTGCCGGTGGTAATCACAGGCGATGCCTCAGACAACCTATTTTTATTCTGAATCATCGTTTCGCGGTTTGTCTGCCGTTCCTTCAAATGGCTGGGTAAAAATCCAAGTGTTTGCCTATCTTGATTTTTCTGCAATAAATTGGAAACGCTGTGTTCGGCAGCATACGCCAAATCATGGCCTAGAAAAGAAACCAGCACAAACGCAGTGATGATCTTAAATACAAAGCCGCGATTTCTTGATCGCGGCACGTTGGTCGGGGCTATGGACAGCCCCGTCATCTCCAGAGAATAACGGCTGTAAAATGTTCTTGATTTGATTATGATGACTCTAGTTACAGCCATGGAATAGCTCCCTGTTTTAAGTTCTACGCGCATGTATGGAGAAAGCTACATACAAAAAATCTTTATAAAAATATTTAAAATGGGAACAAAAAATAGGAAACGAAGTTCTCATTATTTTTCTTGAATTTTTTTTGCTATCATTTTTATCATCGAGTACGCTTAAAGACAGTTTTTTCACTTTTTTACCTCTATTGAAAATAAACCATAAATAATTTTGTAATTCAAGAGTTTGAGCGTATTTTTTAGAATTTTTTGGTTCAGGTTGACAAAATAGATAAGGTTTGTTAGAATGAACATCGAATAGTTGAGACTTTGTTAAACACTTATAAAGTTTTTAAACAAGGGGGTGGCGTGTGGTGGACTGGCAGACAACGGTAATTGAACCTGTGGAACAAATGTGGGCCAATGTGCTTGGCTTTCTGCCGATAATGATTTCTGTGATGTTGATCCTGTTGATCGGCTGGATGTTGGCGGCGATTGTGCAAAAAATCATCACACGCTTTTTAAAGCTTGCGCGTCTAGATACTGTCAGCGAGAAAATCGGAATTGCGAATATTTTAACCAAAGGAGACATTAACTACACGCTCTCGGAGATCATCGGAGTCATTATTTACTGGTTATTGATGCTGGTGGTGTTTTTAATGGCGGTGAATACACTTCAGCTGACAGTGGCAGCAGAGCTTTTACATCAGGTGATCTTGTACCTGCCGAACGTTATTGCCAGCGTGTTTATTTTGGTGCTGGGGATTTTCTTTGCCAGTATTGTCGCAAATACGATACGTACGGCCGCTGCTAACGCGGGCATTCAGCAAGCAAGGTCGCTGGGGCAGTTCACGCAGGTGATCATCGTAATATTTACAATCATGGAGTCGCTGAATCAATTAAAAATCGACACCACGATTTTGCAGCTTTTAGTCAAGGCGGCGTTGGCTGCGGTGGCGCTTGGAGTGGGGCTTGCGATCGGGCTGGGTTGTAAAGATATTGCCGGCAAGTATGTGGGGCAGTTGATCGACAGCTTCAAATCAAAGAAATAGCAACCTGCCCCATGATAGGAATAATGATTTTACTTAAGGGCATGCGCCGTCATCCCAATAACACTTTCTTTAACACGATAGAAATTAAAACGCCACGTGGACACGGCGCGGTTCCTTAAGTAAAATCATTATTCCTATCAAGGACTGGAAAGCTTTATTGGTAAATTTCGAGGCCGGACTTTTTAAATTCTTCCGATTTTTCTTTAAGACCTTCTTGCAGGGCGTCTTCTTCGTTGAATCCATGTTTCTCGGCGTATTCTCGCACGTCCTGAGTTACTTTCATGCTGCAGAATTGGGGTCCGCACATGGAGCAGAAATGCGCTACCTTCGCGGCATCTTGGGGGAGCGTTTCATCGTGAAACGCTTTGGCAGTTTCCGGATCCAGGGACAGATTGAATTGATCTTCCCAGCGGAATTCAAAACGCGCTTTTGACAAAGCATTGTCACGAATCTGCGCTCCCGGGTGGCCTTTGGCCAAGTCGGCCGCATGCGCCGCAATTTTGTACGTGATGACGCCGGTTTTGACGTCTTGCTTGTTCGGTAAACCCAAATGTTCTTTGGGAGTCACATAACAAAGCATGGCGCATCCGAACCATCCGATCATTGCAGCACCGATGCCCGAGGTGATGTGGTCATATCCCGGCGCGATGTCCGTGGTCAGTGGCCCGAGCGTGTAAAAGGGCGCCTGCCCGCACTCGTGAAGCTGTTTATCCATGTTGATTTTAATCAGATGCATCGGCACGTGACCGGGCCCTTCAATCATTGTTTGCACATCATGTTTCCACGCCGTTTGGGTGAGTTTGCCCAGTGTTTCAAGCTCCGCAAACTGTGCGCGATCATTCGCGTCGGCAATGCAGCCGGGTCTCAACCCATCGCCCAGTGAAAAAGAAACATCGTAGGCTTTCATGATTTCACAAATTTCTTCAAAATGTTCGTAGGTGAAATTTTCTTTGTGATGCGCCAAACACCATTTGGCGTGGATAGAGCCTCCACGCGAGACAATGCCCGTGACGCGTTTGGCGGTAAGAGGAACGTAACGCAATAACACTCCGGCGTGAATGGTAAAATAACTCACGCCTTGCTCTGCTTGCTCGATCAGCGTGTCGCGATAAATTTCCCAAGTGAGCTCTTCCGCTTTGCCGCCCACTTTTTCAAGCGCTTGATAAATAGGCACCGTGCCTATGGGCACGGGGGAGTTTCTCACGATCCACTCCCTGGTTTCATGGATGTTTTTTCCGGTAGAAAGGTCCATGACGGTGTCGGCCCCCCAGTGCGTGGCCCAAGTCATCTTTTCCACCTCTTCCTCGACGGAGGAGGCAACGGCGCTATTTCCGATATTGGCGTTGATCTTGACCAGAAAATTGCGACCGATAATCATGGGTTCGAGTTCAAGATGATTGATATTTGCCGGAATGATGGCGCGTCCGCGCGCGACTTCGTTGCGCACAAACTCCGGCGTGATTTTTTCAGGGATTGCGGCAGCGAAACTTTGGCCCGGATGTTGGTTTTTTGTCGCTTGGCTGATTTTTTCGCTGAGCAAATTTTCTCGGATGGCGATGTATTCCATTTCTTGCGTGATGATTCCATTTTTGGCGTAGTGCATTTGGCTCACGTTTCGCCCGGGCTTTGCTTTCAAAGGTTTACTGCCTGGAGATGACTGGCTCTCACAGCCAGCCCGACGTGCCGCGATCAAGAAATCGCGGCCTTGCGTGTCCTGACGGCTTTGGATCCAGGAAAGTCGATGTGGCGCCAGTCCCTTTTGAAGGTCAATTTTGACTTGAGGATCCGTGTAGGGGCCGCTGGTGTCGTAAACATAAATCGGTGGATTGTTTGTGAGCGTAATTTCGCGCATGGGAACGCGAAGGTCGGGGTAAATTTTTCCCGGGATTTTAATTTTTCGCGACGAGGGAAAACTCATTTCTTTTTTTCAGTCGTCAAGTATTCAATGAGGTCGCGCGTAGAAACAACCCCAATGGGAATGCCGTTGTCCAACACCGGCACGTGGCGAAATTTTCCGATGAACATTTTATGCAGCGCATAAGAAAGAGGCGCCTCTTTGTCGAGACACTCGGGGCGGGGCGTCATGATTTGTTTGATCGGAACTTTCGCAGGCTCTTTGATAATGCCGGCCACTTTCAGCAGCATGTCACGAATGCTTACGATACCGACCAGTTTTTTGTTCTCATCACAGATTAAGACACATCCTTTGCTAGGCAGCGCTTGCATGCGCTCGATGACTTCTTGGATCGGAGTTTCCGGTTTCACGATGATGGGCGGAATTTTCGAAATGAAATCAGCCAAGCGTTCGCTCATGATGATTTTTTGCAGCTTGTCTTTGGGAAGTTTGGCGTCGTCCTTCAATAAGGAGGATATTTCCTCCTCGTGCCAATAATTTTTTTGCGATACCAAGGCGTCAGCGGATTTCTTTTGAGAAACGGGGATAGAAACTTCTTTTTTAGGCTCCACTTTCCAAACTTCATTGGTATATAAGGCGTCTTTCAAGTTTCCCACGCCGCGTTTTTGCACCGCATTTTTTACCTGTTCATCGAGCATTCCTTCGTAAGTCGGCTTCTGAATGGATCGGAACAAGCCGAACGGCACCGGCATGTCGGGATACTCCATTTGCGTGAGCAAATAAGCGTAGTTGGGCGACAGGTTTTGGGCGTTGTGAACTAAAATATTCTTTGCTTCGTCCGGGTGTGCAGCCAGGTCCACGATTTCAGTTTCAAAGCCGTTAACTTTAATACCTTTATCTTTGTTCTTTCCGAAAATGAGCGGCTTGCCGTGTTCCAGATAAATTGCGCGGTCATCGCGGAATTCACGCCCCACGATCGGCAAATGTGTGTCTTTGTTGAAAATGACGCAGTTCTGGAATATCTCAACGAACGCGACACCCTTATGATTCATGGCAAGTGTTAGCACCTGCCCCATGTGTCGCGGGTCCGAATCCACGGTACGCGCGATAAACGTTGCCTCTGCGGCAATGGCGATGCAAAGCGGATTAATGGGGTAGTCAATGCTGCCTTCCGGTGTTGATTTGGCGACCTTGCCGAGTTTGGAGGTGGGAGAGTACTGGCCTTTGGTCAGTCCGTAAATTTCATTGTTCACGAGAATGATTTTAAGATCGACGTTGCGGCGCAGACAATGGATGAGATGATTGCCGCCGATAGAAAGTCCGTCACCGTCCCCGGTGACCACCCACACGGTGAGGTCCGGCCGAACGCATTTTAGCCCCGTAGCGATTGCAGGCGCGCGCCCATGAATCGTATGAAAGCCATAAGTATTCATGTAATAGGGGAAGCGGCTGGAACAACCGATGCCGGAAATAAAAACATGGTTTTCGCGTTTAGTCGGCGTGAAGTCAGCCAACGTTTTTTGCATGACGGACAAAATGGCGTAATCGCCGCAGCCAGGGCACCAACGCACATCCTGACCCGAAACAAAGTCTTCTCGCGTGTAATGGGGTTTGTCTTGCGCCATATGGGCCGGGGTCACAAAAGCGCCTCAATTTGTTGACGGAGTTCGCGAATCTTGAAAGGTTGCCCGGTCACGCGGTTGTAGCCAATGGCATGAAGGCCTTCGTATTCCGCGCGGATCAAAAATAAAAGATTTCCCATGTTGATTTCGGGAATGAGAATGGTTTGAAAATTTTTTAAAATTTCTCCCAAATTTTTTGGGAAGGGATTGAGGTAATGCAAATGGCAATGCGATACTTTTTTGCCTTCGTTTTGCAGCTCCGAAACCGCTGTGCGGATCGCGCCGAACGGACTGCCCCAACCCAGAACCAGTAATTTGCCTTTTTTGTCTCCAAAAATTTCCGCCGGCGGAATGTCATTGGCAATGCCGCGCACTTTGTTGCGCCGAAGTTCGGTCATGCGATGATGATTGGCGGGGTCATAACTCACGCCGCCCGTTTTATCCGCTTTTTCAATGCCGCCGATGCGGTGTTCTAGTCCAGGTGTTCCTGGCACCGCCCAAGGTCTGGCCAGCGTTTTTTCGTCGCGCACGAAAGGCAGGAAAGCTTCGCCGTTTGAGGAAGTGAGCTGATTGATTTCAATGCGCTTTAGATCCGTGATCTCAGGGAGTTTCCACGGCTCGGAGCCGTTGGCGATGTAACCATCCGACAAAAAGAAAACCGGAGTCATGTATTTGGTTGCAATTCGAACGGATTCTAAAATGAAGTCAAAACAATTGGAAGGCGTTGAAGCGGCAATCACCGGAACGGGCGAGTCGCCATTTCTTCCGAACATCACTTGCAGCAGGTCCGATTGCTCTGTTTTTGTCGGCAGGCCGGTGGAAGGGCCGCCTCTTTGAACGTTGATGATCACTAGCGGCAGTTCCACCATCAGCGCAAGATTGATCATTTCCGATTTTAAGCAAATGCCGGGGCCGCTGGTGGCCGTAATGCCGATGTGCCCGCCAAAAGATGCGCCCAGCGCCGCTCCGCACGCGGCGATTTCGTCTTCCGCCTGAAAGGTTTTTACATTGAAATTTTTTCGATACGAAAGCTGATGCAGGATATCGCTGGCGGGTGTGATGGGATAGCCTGCGTAAAGCACTTGTTTACCCGAAAGCTGCGCGGCTGCGATCACGCCCAGCGCCGTGGCTTCATTGCCCGTGATTTTGCGATAAGAGCCAGGGGCAATGTCCGCCTTTTTGACCAGGTAACGCGAAGGAGCGATTTCCGTGATATCCCCGTAGTTGTGGCCGGCTTTCAATGCCATGATATTGGCCTGGGCAATCTCCGGTTTTTTGGCGAATTTATCTTTGGTCCATTCGATGGTGTGGTCCAGGGGTCGGCCGTACATCCAGAACAACAATCCCAGCGCAAAATAATTTTTGCAGCGATCGACTTCGGAAAGTTTGAGTTTGGCCTCAACGAGCGCGTTTTTTGTGAGTTGCGAAAAAGGAATTTTGAGAACCGAATAATCTTTCAGCGAACTATCTTCAAGAGGATTGGATTTCCAGCCCGCTTTTTTCAGATTGTCTTCATTAAAAGAATCCGAATTTAGGATCAGCAAACCACCCTTCACCAGATCGTTGAGATTGACTTTGAGCGCGGCCGGGTTCATGACAACTAAAACGTCCGGCGCGTCACCTGCAGTGTAAATCTCATTGTGGCTAAACTGGATTTGGAAACTCGAAACGCCCGGCAATGTGCCCTGCGGCGCGCGGATTTCTGCTGGAAAATCGGGCAGCGTCGCGATGTCGTTTCCCATAATGGCTGAGGTGTCTGTCAGTTGGTCGCCGGTAAGCTGCATGCCGTCTCCCGAGTCTCCGGCGATGCGAATAACGACCGATTCCATTTCTTGCGCAGGTTTAGACATCTCTAGCCACCCTCAATCGTGTCGTGGATTTGGTCCGCTTTGAACGGAAGGTTGAACACCCCAGTTGGAAAAAGCTCCGCCATGTAAGAAACGATGGTGCGAATGGACAAAATACCGTTTACCTGGCCGAATTCGTCAAGCAGGGGAATGTGCCGGATGCCGAATTTATTCATGAAATCCAACGCTTGGCCGACGGTGTCGGTTTTTTTGAGCGGATGCACGTCCTTGCGCATATATTTTTCCACTGGCTGACTCAACAAAACGCTTTTGGCCAGCACGTTCATCAATACTTCCCGTTCGGTAAACATGCCCACCAGATGCGTATGTTCGTCGGCGATGACGATGTAGCCCGACCTTTCGCTGTGCATGAGGTCTAAAGCCTCCTGCAGGGAGAGAGAGGGCAGCGCCATGACGAGTTTCGGGCGCAAAATTTGGTGGATTTTTGTTTCTTTTAGAACTTCTTCAATGTTTTTCGATGCGGCCATTCCTAAATCCTTGTGAACGCCAATTATAGCATAAAACCAATTTTTCAAGTAAAATGAGGACGCTGATTGCGTAGTGGCGGCAGGTCAATGCCGCCACGGAGTGCTGCGATCAAGAAATCGCGGCCGTAGATTGCCGTAGATTGCCGTAGATTAACGTAGATTGCCGTAGATTCAGCTTATTGAGTGGGTGTTTATGGACAATAAAGTTATAAAAAAATTGAGCGAATTTGGCGAGGACTTCAAGCACCATCACAAGAATTACTCGGCCGGCTCCATTTCCGCCATCCGCGAAACGGGCGGCGTGTGGGAGTTGGGTGGGCTGCGCTTCCATTTTCCGGAGCATTTCGGGTTTTGCTACGGCGTGGACAAAGCCATCGACATGGTATTTGAGACTTGCGAACGTTTCACAAAGTCCAAACGTATTTTTCTTACCGATCAGTTGATTCACAACCCCTACATCAACGGTAAACTCCGCGAAAAGGGCGTTGAGTATTTGAAACGCGACTGGCAAAAGCTGCTGATTTGTGACGGGCTCAAGCAAGAAGATGTCGTGGTCGTTTCGGCGTTCGGCACGGATTTCAGGGACATCCTGCATTTGAAAGAAAAGGGCGTGACGATTGTGGACTCGACCTGTGGTGCCATCATTAACGTATGGAAACGCGTCGAAGGCTACGCAAAAAAAGGGTTTATCACCGTGGTGCATGGAAAAAGAAATCACGAAGAAACGCGCGCCACGCTTTCGCAAGCGGTAAAAGAAAGTGGCGCCTACTTGGCCATCGAAAACGTAGCCGAAGCCCATGAGCTGGCTGAAGTAATTTCCGGAAGGTGCCTTGAGCGCGATTTTGTGCGGTCACATCCGGGTTGCGCGATTTCGGAGGATTATTTTTTTGAGGCGTCCACTTGCAAAATGGGGATGGCAAACCAAACCACGATGCTCAAGGGCGAATCTCTTGAGATACAGAATATTTTAAGAAATGCGTTCATCGAGCGCTTCGGAGAAGAGCAAACGTGTGATCGTTTTCGCAGTTTTGACACCATTTGCGGCGCAACGCAAGACCGGCAGGATGCGCTGAGAAATCTTTTGAAAAAGCCTCTGGATCTTTTGCTCGTCGTAGGAGGTTTTAACAGCTCCAACACCACGCACCTGGCTGAAATCGCGCAAGGTCACTTGCCGTTTTTTCACATTGAAAGTTCACAGGATGTTCTATCGGCAAATGAAATCCGCGCGCGCAATCCTCAAAACGCAAAAGTAAGCGTGCGGCAAGGGTGGCTAGCAAGCCACGCGAAAAATATAGGCATTACCTCCGGCGCGTCAACCCCGGATGTCACGTTGTTCGAGATTATTCAAAAAATCGCGTTATTTCGAGCGTAGAAATACCCACGCAAGAAACAGCATTTCAATCCCCAGATAATAAATCACCCAGATCATTCCGCCCGAACCTGCGCCATAGCTGTGCAGCCCGCGGCCGAGCACGAAATTGACCCCGTACCAAGTCATCAACACTAGCAAAAAACCCACCACGGAGCTTAGCGCCAAATAAAAATTTGAAATCTTTTTAGCGTATTTCAGATGCACCACGACCAGATATCCGAGGAACGTGATCAAAGCCCAGGTTTCTTTGGGGTCCCAACCCCAAAAGCGGCCCCAAGACTCGTTGGCCCACACGCCGCCAAGAAAGGTGCCGGTGCCGATGAGAAGCGTGCCCAGCTGCATCACTTTGAATATCAACTGCGCCGATTCCTCCTCGGATTTTTTGTCCAATTTTTTCATCGACGCGAGAAAAAGGTGCCTATGGCCCAGCGCCAGCGCCAGGCCGAAGGCGCCGTAGCTCGACACGATGGTCAACACATGAATCGTCAGCCAGTAATTGCTTTTCAAAACCGCCACCACCACGTCAAGGCTAGAATCAATGGGCAGCAAATTTCCATACAGCATGACAAATCCGCTGATCGCGCAGGCGGCCGTAAGGGGGGTGGCTTTTTTTCGAGTGGCGGTAAAAATCAATGCAAATAGCACCAACGCCCAATTCATGAAAATCATGGACTCGTACATATTTGAAACGGGGGGCCGAGAGAGAATGTAAACGCGCAAGCCCAGTCCGAAGCTATGGAACAAAATGGCAAGGAACGCCAAAATAAAACCAGTGATGCGGCTTTTTGTATTGCGGGAGAAGAAGGATAAAAGAAAAAACGCGAGAAAATACAAGGCAGCGGCCGTCTCGAACGGTTTGACCCGATAATACAGTACTTCCAGAAGAATTTTATTTTGTAATTCAACCGACGAGACCGCTTTGTCACCTTCGGCTTCCCGCAGGGACGCGTAAACTTTCTGGGTCCACGCCCGCACTTCTTTTTTAAAACCAAGGGCGTCTTTTTCTTTGAATTTTTCGATTAGGCTGTCGAATGCCGAAGAAAAACCGGTACGCACGGTGTAAGGCGAGCCCCAATCCGACGAAAAGGGCGCTGGTAAAACACGCAAACTGTCTCCGGAAGCCAGGTCTTGCGCGGTTTTTATCTTGGTATAAAGCTGTTCGGCTTTCTGTTCAAGTTTTGAGGGGCGCAGGTCTTTTTCACGCTTTGTTTTGGCTTCACGGGCTTGGGACTGGATTTTGTCAAAACCACCCTCCAGCTCGGCCAGCGAGAAGAAATTTTCTTTTTCCGGCAGACCGAGGAATTTCTTGAGTTCAAACAGATCCACGCGGATGAATTTCAGGGACTTGATTTTATTTCGGTCGGCCAGCTGTTCAAGTAAAAAGACAGTCGCCTGTTTTGCCTTGAAACTTTCACGCTCGGAAATGAGTTTTAATGTCTGGCGCGCGAATGCGTCCAACGGTTTGATTCGTCCGTTGTGTTGGATGGGAATGGCTTTGGCCTCCTCCCAGGCAGTGGCGGCATGGCAGGGTACCGACGCCGGTATTGCAAGACAGAGCAAAACAAACAGAGCCAAGGAAAATTTTTTCATTTTTTTAAGTCCTTTGATTTTTTTTCTTCGCTGGAAAAAAATGGGTGGAAATAAAAAAGCAGGATCACTCCGACAAGAATAAGCGCCGCTCCGGGATAGATAAGCGCCATTCCCGGGTTTTTGGCGACGCTAAAAACAGACGCTTCTCCCAAGGAATCGTCTTGAATGTAAGAAGACTGGAAAATCCGGTAGCCTTTGTAGTCGAGCGGTTTATTCATTTTGATCGTGCGTTCAAGCGTGATGCCCTCAGCCGGGTCGGTCAGCACCACATCGCTTTCAAACGATGCCGGATTTGTGGTGCCTGGATAGTCGATTTTGCGGAAATCTTTTAAGGCCAGAGAAAAAGGAAGCGGCGCACTTTTCAGTTCTGCAGCCAATCGCACACCGGTTTTGTCTTTCCCCACCAGCCAGGAACTGCCTGCCACCAGCCAGCGGGTTTCTGTGGGGCTGTTTTTCTTTGTAACGTCGATTTGCAGCCCAGGGATTTCGGATTCGTGATCCGGATCTTCTTTGATGGATTTTGAAACCTGCGCGTGGTTGAAAATTTGTTTCACTTCCACTTGCATATCCATCCAACCGGTGGGGATTTTTTCTCGCAGAGGCAGAGGTTTAGGCTCGGAGTGGGGGTTTTTGGAAGAGCGCACGCGATAATGCCAGAGGTTGTCCGGTGTTACAGAAAAAATAAAAGCGGGGGAAGTTTCGTCCAAATCCAGGCGAACGTTCAAACCAAAAACGTTATTGGACTGGCCGCCGCGCAGAGAATTGAAATCCGGAAAAAGCGTAAATTTCGTGTGGGACTCCCGATGGCCGCTTTCATCCGAAATCTCAAACTCGACCGCCGGATTCGGGTGCGCGGACTCCGAGGCGTTTACCAGCCGGTTTTGTTCGACGCGGGCGCGGGGATAGTAGTGAATGTTGGAAAGTTTGAGTCCCGCTTCTTTCCATGGCGCGTCGGTAACGTTTTTTTGTATCTGCATGTTGAAGTTCAAGCCGGTGGATTCTTGGAAAAGGCGTAGTGTCGGATTTTGCTGAGCAGGATTTTCGGAATTGCTTTCAAGCCTAAAGGTGGCTGGTCCCAAGGATTTGATGGACGCGCCCGGGTCGAAAGGGTCATTTTCGATCAACACCACACTTTGTTCCAGACCCAACCGGGAGCTTGAAAGTTTTGCCTCGACGGCGTGATTGACCGGTACTAGGCCTG
This sequence comes from uncultured Planctomycetia bacterium, assembly GCA_964628355.1. Taxonomy (GTDB): domain Bacteria; phylum Omnitrophota; class Gorgyraeia; order 2-02-FULL-51-18; family 2-02-FULL-51-18; genus CAZVNB01. The sequence goes on from CAZVNB010000023.1 coordinate 27,272, forward strand.
GATTTTCTTCCAGCGACTTTACTTCGACGGCTTGCGGGATGATCTGCGTGATCTGAGCGCTAAAAAGCGCGTTTGGAATTTCGAGGCGAACCGGGCGGCGCAGTTGTTTGAGTTGTATGGGATAGAGCTTTTCAAAATTTTCTGACCCCGAAACGCGCAGCACAAACCCCTGCTGCAGCATCCTGTTTTTTGCCTCGCTTTCAAACAAGGTCATCTGGCCCTCTATGGCTGAAAGCCGCGTGAGAAGCGCGCCTGCCAAGAGCAGCAGAATTCCCAGATGCGTGATGACGAAGCCCACATGTTTTTTTTTGAAAGGATAACGGGTGAAGGTGGCGCAAAAGATATTCACCCACAGAAGTGAAATAAAAATGTCGAACCAATACGCGCGATAAAATAGCTGCTGCGCCACGGGCGTACCATGCAGCGACTCGACAAGGGTCGAGACGCACAGGATGACGGCCAGAAAAGCAATCAAAGATACGGCAAAAACAAGTGAGCCTAGAATTTTGATGACAGGCATAACCACGCCATTATGGACTTTTTTTGTGGGCAGTTCAAGGATGGCGGCATGCGACAATAAAATTTCCATGTGTTAAAGTAAACAGTGTAAAAAAGGAGCCAGAGCGATTCTTGCGCGTTCCGCCGAGAAGCTCAAAGAAATTTTGTAGATGAAGATTCTTCTTGTTGAGGATGACGTGCGGATGGCCGACTTTATTCGGCGGGGCTTGCGTGAAGAAAATTATACGGTAGATTTGGCCGCCGATGGCGAGGAAGGGCTTTATCTGGCGCAATCGCGCCCGTATGACTTGAATATTTTTTGCGTCACCCCAACAAAAACCTCATAAACCAATGAAGGGAGAAAGCTCATCATGAAAAAGAACATATCATTGACTATTTTTGCGGTACTTATTGCAATGGGTTTTGCGTCATTAGCAGTTGCCGAGACGACTAGCACCAGCCCGATGATTGCTACTACCGGTACGGCGATTCCAACCCCAGCTGTTCAAACAACAGAAGGAACGGTTTCGGCATTAGATGTCCAGTCGGCTACGCCATGGATCAAGGTGAAACAGACCGGCGGTCAGGAAGTTACGATTCAAATTGAAAAGACTTCCACTGCTTGGAAAATCGGCAAACAAGTGGCCTGGGCAGACATCAAGATAAATGATAAGGTCAAAGCTCGCTATACGGCCAAAGAGGGCAAGGAAACAGCCAAAACTGTTGAGATCGAAGCATAAGTTTTTTACTGGTTTTTAGCAATTCATAAGGCCGCGGCAAAAAACCGCGGCTTTATTTCTTTCGACCGCACTGTGAATTTTGTATAATGACTTATGCTTATTGAATTCTCTCCATGCTAAAACCAAAATTACTCATTACGCTAAAAGATTATTCAAGGCAAACTTTTGTCTCTGATTTGATTGCCGGAATTATCGTGGGTGTGGTGCCGTTGGCCATCGCGTTTGGCATCGCATCCGGAGTTTCTCCGGAAAAAGGCCTGATCACCGCGATCGTAGCGGGGTTTTTGGTTTCGGCATTGGGCGGAAGTCGTGTGCAGATTGGCGGGCCCACCGGCGCATTCGTTGTCATTGTTTATGGGATCGTGCAAAAGTATGGTGTTGATGGGCTGGTTATTGCGACCCTTTTGGCCGGTGTTCTTTTGGTGTTGATGGGAGTGGCCAAGCTCGGCAATATTATCAAATTTATTCCGCATCCGGTGATTGTCGGATTTACCAGCGGCATCGCCGTCATTATTTTTTCTTCCCAAATCAAGGATTTTTTCGGTTTACCCGTGCAACAGATTCCCGCGGGTTTTATAGCAA
>CAZVNB010000024.1:0-37638 GCA_964628355.1 uncultured Planctomycetia bacterium
TCGTTAGTATCTTTTTGATCTTTTCTCAAAAAGCATACACCCACATCGTAAGTATTGTTATTGTCGGTATCTTCTTCAACTCGGACCACTTTTCCTAGAACACCATTATTAAAAATAAGCGCCTTTGCCTCAATTTCTTGGCAGATTTTGAGCGTTCGCATATCCAGGCTCATCCATAAAATGCTGGACAACTGCGGTGGCCTGTTTTCGGTCTGAAAAAGAATGCCGGACTGACTGATATTTCGGGTGCTTCCTTCTTCCGCAGGCGCTTTTTTCTCCATGCTTCTAATCTCACAAGTCTTAAATCGAATAGGTGTGTTGAAATTTAATCTGAAGAATTCCCGTCGTCCCTGATCTATGCTGGCCAATTACGCGCCCTCCTGCAGAATGGTAAGTGCGAGTATATCACCGAAAATGATGATTTTCAAGGAAGTGGAAGTAAAAACCCCGGAAAAACCGGTTTTTTCCGGGGTTGATTTAAATAAAACCGAAGCTAAAGCTTGCGGACGTTGGCAGCCTGATCGCCTTTGGGGCCTTGTGTCACTTCAAATTCGACTGATTGTCCCTCGTCCAAGGTTTTGTAACCATCCCCTTGAATGGCGCTGTGATGCACAAATACATCCTTGCCACCATCTTCGGGAGTGACAAAACCGTATCCTTTTTGATTGCTGAACCACTTGACTGTACCCTTCATTCGATGTTTCTCCTTCTATTGCGGTGTACGATTAAACGAGACTTGTCAAAACTTTTAATAAAATTTTTGAAAAAAAATAAAACCGCCTGGACGCGTGGGCGGTTTTCATCGTTAATCTCATCGTATTGAATCAAAATTAACTAGTTCCGTATAATTTCCTTCAGTGTACCAAAAGCTCGGGCGCAACGCAATCATTTCTAGGATTCGAGTTCATCCGCGGAAGAAGCCCGACAACCCGGACAAGGACGGTAACCCGCCGCTTTGGCATCCACGCGCGAGTTAAAGCGTACCCACTGAGCTTCGGGGATTTTTGAAAGCTCCGGAGAATCCGGGCGATAATAGAGCTTCGTATTTTTTTCTCCAATAATATAAGGAGTGTTTTGAGAAAGGTTTTCGGGTTCTTTTTCCCAAATGCCTTGCCGATTGCGCTGGGCATTTCCCTCCACCTTTCTCAGTTCTGCTGCGTAATGGGTGTTGGGAGCGCGTATCCGAGTTTTGGCAAGCCCGGCCTTTAAAATTTCTAGATTGACGAATCGGCCGTCGTCCAAAAAAACATAGCCAAGAAGATCGTCGCGCTCAGAACGAATTTTAGAATCCCATTCTATCCAAATTTCCTTGCCACCCACCAGCGACTCATTAAAAACGCGAGCTTTTTCGCCGTACTCACGAATCAAAAGATTTTTACTTTGCGGGGGGTAAGCCTCCAGGCCTATGTAACGTAATGTTTTGCCACTTTTTAAAAGCGCAGTATCTCCGGCAATGGCCTTTTCTATGACTACTTTTTGACGCGCGACCGAAGCGTAAGATAGTGGTGAGACAAGCGAGGTGAAAAAGATCGAAAGAAAAACCGAGGTAGAAAAATTTCTAAGAACCATCAAGAATTTCGAGTGTCTGTTCGGCGTCCTTAGTTTTAATGACCACGCATCCGAAGTCTTGATTTTTGCTTGCGGTGCAATAAGCGTATTCGATATTGATGTCAGCGCGGAAAAGTTTACGCGCAAGAGTGGAAATGATGCCTGGCCGATTTTCAATTTCAAGAACCACTACGTCTTGTGCAATAGTGTATACGCCTTCTTCTTCCAAAATGACTAGTGCCTTGGTAGGTTGATCAACAATCAGGCGAACAATGGCGTGATCCACGGTATCATGTACCGACATGGCAACGACGTTGATGTTATTTTCAGCCAGCGCGTTACAGAGTTGTGATAACCGTCCGGGCTTGTTTTCTATAAAAACGGAAAGTTGTTTTTCGATCGGCATTTGAAATTATCCCAGAAGTTTTTCGCCCTGAGCCCAGTTTTCTCGGTCCACTTCGTCAAACACGAGATAAGTGGCATCTTTAGGCTTGCCGGCAATTCTTTCAAGCGTTTCGGCAAACTCTTTGGCTATGGCTGTTTTTTGTTCACGGGTTAACTGACCTGCAACACGTAGGCTTATGTATGGCATTTATCCCTCTCAACCGCGAATTTTACCCCTATTCCTGACTATCTGCAAGGGTTATTGGCGCTTGACTCGTAGGCAAGTGGCCTTAGCAGCGGCTAGCAGCTCCCCTTGAGCGTTTTTAGCCCAAGAACTGGCATAGATGGCTCTGGGCTGCTGTCGGTCGATGTGGCCCTCCAAAAAGACCCTCTCCCCCACCCGGATGGCTTTTTTAAGCCGTACCGTCAATTCGGCGGTGACGCAAGGCGCACCTTCGATCCAAGCCAAATTAATCATCATCTCATCTAGCAGCATCGTAACCATGCCGCCATGCACTATATTTTTAAACCCTTGGTGCTCCGGACCAAATACCACTTCGGCCAAAAGGCGTCCTTTTTTTGGATGGGAAAAAAGAAGCTGAAAACCTCGAGCGTTTTCTTTGCCACAAACGTAACATTGGTTGTTGTCTTCCAATACTAGTTTACCGGTCATAGGATGTGCGCGGTTTAAAAATGGGGCTGGTGATAGCTTTAAGTTGTTGGTGCACATGTCCATTCGAGGCCAGGATATCCCCGCTTGTCAGGAAATTTTGACCGCCCCAAAGATCGCTGATCTGACCGCCTGCTTCACGAATTAAAACAGCGCCGGCCGCCACATCCCAAGGCGAGAGATTGATCTCCCAAAATCCGTCAAATCGTCCGCAAGCCACATAGGCCAGATCCAGAGCTGCCGAACCACCCCGTCTCATGCCGGCGGATCCCAGTGAAATGACTTTCAACGATCGGAAATATTGTTGAAATCGATTGCGCGCGCGAAATGGAATGCCCGTGCTCATCAGCGAATCTGCCAATTTTTTTGTTTTCGACACGCGAATACGGCGGCGATTAAGGAAAGCGCCTTTGCCTCGCAAGGCGCTGAACATTTCCCGGTGCAGTGGGTCATACACCACGCCGACGCTCAATTGTCCTTCGTGTAAAATGCCAATGGAAATGGAAAACATCGGAAATTGATGAATATAGTTGGAAGTCCCATCCAGCGGATCGATCACCCAGCAAGTTCCGTCACCGGCGGTAACGCCACTTTCTTCCGCCTGGATCGAATGGTCCGGGTACCGCTGCCGAATCCGATGGATGATGATTTTCTCGGATAATTTATCAACTTTTGTGACAAAATCATTTTTTGACTTTTGGCCGATGTCAGAAGATTTGAGTTTTCCATAATGTGAAAGCAAAAGCCGTCCGGCTTCCAGCGCCGCTGTTTGAGCCGTGTCCAGCATCCGTTGCAAATTCATAGAATACGCGCCTTTTTCATAGTTCGGACAAGCTCCGCGGCGTTGTTACAAAACGTGAAAGTATTGAAGCCAAGCTCGGAGGCCGCTTGCGTGAGGTCAGCGCGATCATCGATATAAAAAATCTCTCTGGGACGCGCGCGGCAAGCTTTTGCGGCTTTTCGGTAAATGCGCGGGTCCGGTTTTCTAACCTTTTCTTTGTAGGATAAAATACAACTGTCAAATTTTTTAAGGACGGAATAACGTTTACGCGCATAAGCAAAATGCATGGCATTGGTGTTTGAAATAAGCACCAGCCGGTAGCGCTTTTTGAGTTCTCCAACCAATCGGTTCATGCCAGCAATGGGCGTAAAAATACCGTTCCAAATGTGCTGAAAAGCCACAAAGCCCAAACGCAAGCCAAGCGTTTGCTTGATATTTTGATAAAACTGCCGAGAGCTAATTTTGCCGCCGTCATAAAGCACTTCCAGCCCCGATTGGATGAGAAAATCTTCGATTTCTTGCGGCGAGTATCGACTGTGTTCGGACAAACGCCGAAAGGCAGGTTCAAAATTAAAATAAAGCAGAACTTTGCCAAGATCAAACAGAATGGCCTTAACCTTTGTCTGGCAAACGTGTGTCGGCATGCGGCGTATTATAACAGTTGCTTTAGAGCGGTCAAATTGTTTTGACTTAAGATGCGGGCTTTGTTTAAACTGTACTCATGTCCGAGCCCGCCATTTGCGTCTCCCATTTAACCAAGCGCTACAAAAACTTTCAGGCGCTGGACGATGTTAGCCTGGAGGTTTCGGAAGGAGACTTCGTAGGCTTTCTGGGGCCCAATGGTGCCGGAAAAACTACCACCATTCATTCCATCACCGGACTGTGTAATTTCCAAGAAGGCTCAATCAAGGTTTTTGGAATGGACGTGGTCAAAGAATACCGGAAAACGCGTCCATTGATCGGCCTCTGCCCGCAGGAATTCAATCTGGATCCTTTTTTGTCTATCGAAGGCATCCTGGTATATCAAGCAGGTTATTTTGGTATACCCAAAATCGATGCGGTGAAACGCGCACGCCAGTTGCTTAGCTATTTTAGTCTCCAGGAGAAAAAGAACGTGGATTTTCGAAAACTCTCAGGGGGAATGAAGCGCCGCCTTCTGCTTTGCCGAGCGCTGGTGCACGACCCGAAAATTCTGATTCTGGATGAACCCACCGCGGGTGCTGACCTGGAACTGCGGCATCGCATCTGGGATTATCTGCAAGAGTTAAACCACGCAGGGAAAACGATTTTTTTAACCACACATTACATGGAAGAAGCCGAACGTCTCTCCAAAACAATCGTGATTATCGATAAGGGAAAAATCGTTCATTCCGGAACGAAAGATGAGCTCACCAAGGACCAAAGTCTCGAGAAAAAATTTCTGCAACTGACCCGGGTGAGCGCCGATGATTGACACCCATACTGCTGCTGCCTGGGGCATTGGATTCCGGACGCTTGTGAAAAGAGAAATATTTCGATTTTTCGTTGTTTTTACGCAAACTATCGTTCCGCCGCTCATTTCCTCTGCGCTTTTTATTTTTGTTTTTGGACTTTCCATCGGACAAAATATGCATCTTTCGATCGAAGGAGTCAGTTATATTCAATTCATTGTGCCCGGACTTGTGATGATGCATCTCATCGAGAGCCCTTATTCCAACACGTCATCCTCTCTTTTTATTTCGCGCTGGCATAATTTGATCCAGGAGCTTTTGTTGTCCCCGCTGTCCTATTTTGAAATGGTGCTGGGACTTTTGCTCGGAGGCGTCGTGCGGGGTCTTTTGGTGGGAATCGGAGTGTATCTGGTGTCGATGGCATTTACGCGCTTCACTTTTTTCAGCCCGTGGATCGTGGCCTATTTTTTTATCACGGTGACGGTGATTTTTTCGTGCCTGGGATTGCTGGTGGGTTTATGGGCAGAAGGGTTTGAGAAGCTTTCGATTTGGAGCACGTTCGTATTAACGCCTCTGATTTATTTTGGCGGCGTGTTCCACAACGTACAGATGGTGCCACAGCCGCTTCGTTTTGTGACACATTTGAATCCGATATTTTACCTTGTCAGCGGTCTTCGTTATGGAATGACCGGGATTTCCGACGTTCCTGTGGGCGTCAGCATGGCTCTGGCCGCTTTTCTGGCTGTGACACTTTTCTTGCTGGTGGAACGATTATTTCGAATAGGCTACAAACTGCGGACTTGAGCCCCTCTACACCGAGCAGCAACGAAGAATGGCTTTTAGCACTTCGGAAGGCACGCTGGTTTTTCCGATACATTCTAACAGCTTTTCTGCGGGACAATGCCCCGACTCCAAAAGCGTTTGGATCGGAACCAAATAAGCCCTTTCGCTCTCTGTCAAACCTTCGCGGCTTATCCGGACAAGCTCCTGACAGGTCGCCAGCATAAAGCCACTTTTAAATTTTGTTTTCAGCGCCTTTTGGGGCGCCTCGGAAAAGAGCTTTACTCTTTCCTCAAAGGTCAGATTTTTAAGCAATCCCCAAGCGCTTTTTTTTGCATTCTCGTTATAAAAAATACCTTTAATAAATGCTACCGCTGACAGTCCCAGAGCAGGCGTTTGGCAATCGATGCCGCGGATTTCCAGATAATTTTTGAGGCGCGCTTCTGTAAAAATCGAACTCAAATGAAGCTCCCAATCCGCTGGCTCCGCCTCGTAATTTTTCCATCCAGATTCTAAAAATTGTTTGAATGAAATTTCATCGGTTTGAATCCATCGGCTTTCCCGCTGAATAAAAAGAAGCGGCACCTTAAGAGCATAATCCACATAATCTTGGAAAGAGAAGTCCGGCTGAAATATCTGCCAAAGAATGCCCGATCGCTCCGGGGCTGTGTGACGCCAAATCTCGGCGCGGCGCGAAAGAAAATTTGACACTCTCCCCCGCTCCAACGGTGAGTTTGCAAAAAGACCGGTTAGAAAAGGCGACAAGGCCATGGCCAGACGTAGTTTTTGTATAGCGTCTTTTTCGCTGGTGTAGTCGATTGAAATTTGAACAGACGCCGTTTCTTTCATCATTGAATAGGTTTGGGATCCTTTTTGAGAAAGTCTCTGGCGCATGATACGATAGCGGTCCTTAGGAACCCAGTCGATCTCACTGGCCACGCTGAAGGGCTGAGCGCCCAAACCCAGCCAAACGATGCCCAGGGGTTGTGAAATTTTTTTAATTTCAGCCAGGTGCGAAAAAAGTTCCGCTGCATTTTCAGCTATTGTTTTGGCTTTGGCGCCGCTCAGCTCGATTTGCCCGCCGGGCTCGAGCGTAATAAAGGTTCCTCCTTTTTTTAAGGCAATAGGCTCGTTGGCGGATAAATCGGCTATTTGCCAACCAAATTTTGACACCAAGCCTTCAAAAATAGCCTTAACTCCGCGGGGACCGAGATAAGAGATGGCTTGGCCCGTTTGGCTGTAAATGCCAATTTTTTCCCATTCCACCCCGACGGCCAGATCTGTCGGTGGTTTGCAACCTGCAAAAAAGTAATCTTTTAATTGGTCGGGGTGAAGCGCTGGCTTCTGGGCTTTGGGCGGCATTATGCTATAATAATTTCCAAAAATAGGTTCCTATGAAAATCGCATTTCTATTGTATCCTACCTGCAAAGTAAAAGTCGATGAAGATAGTTCGTTTTGGATAATGCACGAGCTCGTCTTGCGAGGACATCAGGTTTACCACTTTGAAAACTCGGATCTTTACTGGCAGACAGGAGCCCTTCTTGCGCGCCTGCGCTTGACGCGCTTGCATATCCGAAAAGGTTTCTTGCCTTCCCCTCCGGCAACCCACGCAACGGATTTCTCGAACATTGACGTCATTTTTATCCGTAAAGAGCCGCCATTTGACACCGAATATCTTTATACGCTGCATCTTTTAGAACGGATCAAACACAAGGTTTTTATTCTGAACGATCCGGCCGGCATCGCCCTTTGTAATGAAAAACTTTTTACTTTGAGTTTTGAGCGTTTTATACCCGAAAGCCTGGTGACCAGTCAACCCGAGATGGCGAGAAATTTCGTTCGGAAACTCGGAAAAGCCGTGGTGATCAAACCTCTGCATCAAAAAGCGGGTTGCGGTATCTTACGCTCCGGACACGGGGATAAAAATCTTCCTTCGATGTTGGACATTGCGACAGACTCGGGTAAAAAAACCGTGCTTGTTCAGCGCTACATTGTCCAAAATTCTTTTGGCGATAAAAGAATTCTTGTTTTAAACGGAAAAATCGTCGGTTCTTTTTTGCGCAGGCCGTCCAAGCAGGACTTCCGCGCAAACTTGAGCGTCGGCGGCTCCATGCACCGCGCCAAACCCACCCCCAAAGAAGAAAAAATGGTCGCAGCCATGGCGCCACAACTGCTGCGCAACGGTTTGTATTTTGCCGGGCTGGATGTGATCGGCGGCTTTTTGTCGGAAATCAACGTGACAAGCCCATCCGGCATTCCGGAAATCAGGCAGTTGGAACGCAAAAGGGTCGAAAAAAACGTTGCTGATTTTATTGAGCGATATCTTTCAGCGTTTTCTGGCCGCAAACACTGAGCAGCGTCATGGAGGGCGCTTCTTTAAGCGCCTGATCGTGCCCAAGCATTTCGATCGTATCCCAAGGACAATTTTTCGCGCAAAGCGAGCAACCGATGCAGCGGGCAAGATCTACCTCAACCACCTGCTGAAGTTGTGTGTGCTCCACCCCAGGAACTATCTCGATACAATCCACTGGGCAAAAAACGATGCACACCTCGCAGCCGGTGCACCCACTTTGGTTAATAACGGCGAGCTTTGGAGGCGCTTTTTTTCGCGCAGGCTTGGCTGATATTTCTGTCATAAATTTTTATAGCCTATTGTATTCCCGTTCCTCGGCGCGTTAAGAAATAACCTGCATAAAAAACCACGACGCATCCGAGGAAAATCGCAATGGCTTTAAATTCGCTGTGCTCAATGGATCCTGCCCAAACTGCCGAAGGCAACACCAAAAGACCGGCAAGTTGCATGGCACGCCCAATAAAATAAATTAACCGTCGAAGCGCAGCCATTTGTCCGTCTGGAAATCCGGCAAATGATCTTTCGGCAGCACCGCCAAATCCACGATATCCTCGACACGAAATGGCGCCTTATCGTAGCCATAAACCCCCATCACCTCTTGGCGATCCAGCACGAAAACATTATCGATACACTGTCCGTTTTTCAGGGTGACGGTGACCAAATGCCCCCGTTTGATCGTCCAAGGCATTTTTTTTATTTTTTGCGCGGCATTGATATTCAATAGACGTTCGGATTCGGGCATTGAAATAAATTTGACGCCCGAAGCATTGCGCCGCGCGCCGTGCATCGCTTTTTCACGACCGATACGCGCTTCTTCATACGCACGGTCTACTTTATTGTACATAAGGACAATCAGCGGCACCAAGAGAATCATCCACGTGCCAAACACCGAAGCGATCCACAGTAGGGGGACACCCTTTTGATCCATGCTCCCCACATGGGCGGAAATAAACCCCGTCCAAAAATAACTGGCAGCAAAAAAAGTCAGTATCGTCAACGCGATCCAGCCTATCCACCACAAAACGGACTGATCCGATTTTTTGGAAGTCATCACACGCTTTTCAGGCTTTTAATATCCCGTTTGAGTTGATCCAGCGCCTCGGTGTCTTCGGAGTTATAATACCCCCGCAGCTGCAATTTTTCATCCAATAATACAAATCTCAAACTGTGCAAATTTATATCTTTTCCGTTTGCTAGGTGCAACGTAGAAAGAACGCGGTCAAGGATTGCTTTTTCTCCAGTCAAAAAAAGCCATCGGGTCTCCCCTGCGCCGTAACTTTCTGCATACGCCCGCAATTTTTCCGGCGTGTCATAAACCGGGTCAACGCTGAAAGATGCCAAATGCACGAAATCGGGTAGAGATTTTTGCAGCAGCAAAAACTTGTTGGTCATGAGGGGGCATTGGTTGGGGCATCGGGTGAATATAAAATTAGCTACCCAGATATTTCCCCTCATTTGCTGGTCAGTCACTGCCTTCCCATTTCTTTCGATTAGCTCAAAAGGCGGCATTTGAGCATAAATGGGCAGCGTGGCTATCGATGAAGTACCCCGAAAATCCAAAATAGCACTGCGATTCAGAAAAAAAATCAATGGCACAGCGATCAAGTTCAGGCAAATCAAGCCACGAACAAAATTTTTACGGAGCAATAAGGCGGGTGTCATCGTTTATCCGCTACCAGGAAAATCATAAGAATAACAAGATAGTAAATCGACGCCGCCGCGAATTTCCTGGACTGCAGCAACTGCCCTCTTCCCAAAAAAAAAGCAAAAGCTAGAAAAACTGCGCCAGCGATAAGCGCTGTCCAAAAATAAATAAATCCGGACAATCCTAACCGGAAGGGAAGCAATGTGGCGGGAATCAAAAGTGCGGAATACAAAAAGATGCGGTACGCGGTTTCTTTTCCTTCAGGATCTTCGACGGGCAGCATTTTTAGTCCGCTGCGCTGATAATCCTCCTGGTAAACCCAAGCGATGGCAAAAAAATGTGGCAGTTGCCATAAAAAAAGTATCAAAAAAAGCGCCAACGCTTCCTGAAGGCTTTGTCCTCTTGCAGCGGCATAGCCCAGAACCACAGGCAGAGCTCCCGGAACGGCCCCCACGAATGTGTTCAGCGTCGTACGACGTTTGAGCGGCGTGTAGCAGAACACGTAGATTAAAAAAACCAGCACCCCGAGAATTCCACACAAAGGACTTACAAAAATAGAAAGTTCGGCTATACCAAGCAACGATGTCGCCCATCCAAACAGCAGCGCATTTTGAGGACTTAAACGTCTACTTGGAATCGGCCGGTTTTCAGTGCGTTTCATTTTAAGATCTACATCGCTCTCAAAAAACTGGTTTAGAGCATTGGCTCCTCCGCCAATTAAAAAAGCTCCCAAAAGCGTGTGCCATAGACGTTGAGAGGGCAATAAGTCTGTAGTGGATAGAGAATAACCAACCCAGGTAGTGGCCAAAGCCATTATTGTCACCCGCGGCTTCATGAGTTCCAGGTATTCGGAGGGATACGCATTATTTTTTACGTCACGAAAAATACGAAATGCTTTTAAACTCATGATGACGGCGTTAGCAAGAATAAGCGCGCCGGTGGACTGGTGCGCCGTGGTAAAAATAACTTCCCAAAAACGTGGCGCCGGCGCTTTTTCAAGTACCAACTTAAAAACAAAAGAGCCTAGGCCCAAAAATAGCTGGCAGACAAGCAGGCTGTCCATTAAAAGAATTTGTTTTAGAAAAATACGGGAGAGAACAGCGTCTTTGAAGATTTTTATATTCAAAAAAAACACGTGAATGAGAATAAAAAAAACCAAAAAAAAATGAATTTCGATGCCTCGTCCATTGGAATGCCGCACAAAAGCGCCGACGACAAGCTGCAAATAAATAAAAAAAGTGGTGGTAAGGGTCAGACGTTTGAAAGAGCTTGCGTAAGAGGAATCAATGGCGGGCGCCTGTTGCCATTGCTTGGACGTGAAAAAAGCCAGCGCCACCAAAAGACTGAAGAATGACTGCCCCAGGCATGCGTGTGCCACAGAAATAGCCGTGGGTAGCAGGTATTTGACGGTCAACCCCCCAAGGAGGGCTTGCAAAACAACCGCTAGCGTTGCCAGAACAGCCAGAATTCGAGCCCACACCCTTTTTTCTTTTTTCAGAAAAAATAGCGTTAGAACGAAGGTCAGCAATCCTACGACTCCGGCAATCACGCGATGCGTGTGTTCAAACCGGATACCGCCAATCATTGGAGGAAAAAATTGTCCGTAAGAAAGCGGCCAGTCGGGGACAGAAAGGCCGGAGCCGGTGCTTGTCACAAGGCCGCCGGCCACCAGCAGAACAAAGGCAGCACAAGAAGCAACCAGAGAAAAAATATGAAGAAGTCGTCGAGTGATCATGCTGTTTTAAAAACAAATCCCGTCAAACATCGCGGCGCCGAATGTCTGACGGGTATTTGAGAATCTTGGAACAGATTTAGGCTTTGAACGCGAAACCGATTTCCTGATCCTGGCCGGTCACGGTTACTTTTTGTTTTTGTGAGCCATATTTTTCATGCCAGGCTTCAATCGTGTAATCTCCGGCAGGCAGGTCTTTGATCGAAGCAATCCCGTCATCGCCGGTAACGCCATAATAGGGGTTATCCACAACACCCGCATAAGCGCTCATCCAAGGATGCACCTCGCACTTAATTTTGACCATCACTTCGGGTTTGGTAAAAGTTTTTTTGAGTTTCATTCCCTTGATCGGCATTCCCAAGTTAAAACTTTGACTATTTGCCGCAAGCGCATGCACGTTATGCAACGTGTCATCGCTGTTGACAATCTCAAGCGGTTGGTTTACTTGGATTCCAAAAATTTTCGGATGATACTGACAACCCTGCTGGTTAAAAACTACCGACTCCTTGGGGGCTTCGAAGCTTTTGTCACTGAGACCTTCCTTAACGTATACGAATACGTTTTTCAGCGTCCCGTTGGAATTGACAATCACTTGATCCGATGCAAGCCCCTCCGGATGCATGAGTTTGCACTTCGGGTCGGCGTCGGCTTTGATTTTATCCATAGCCGGCGCTTGGCCTTCAAACGGCGCTTTGACGGTGAGAACTGCCCCTTGAGCGCTGGCGGCAAAGGATGCCCCAAAGCTTGCGAATAAACCCAGAACAAACAAATATTTCTTCATCGAGCCTCCTAAAAAAGTGACAGTTAAAATTGATGTCATTGAAAAATAGTTTAGCTGGCTATTCTACACTCGCCGGCTTATTTTGCAACAGCTTTTTTGTTATCGGTTTCCTGCAAGGAAACTTGGTAATGATAAAGATAGTCGCGAATGGCTTGAATCTGTTTTTCGGCATTTCCTCCGAGCACGTCGCCGGCGGGACTTTGGCCATCGCTGAAGAATGTGGGCATCATGGTACCCTCTTGCAACGCTTGCGGGTCTTTTAACCACTGGCTTACCCATTCGGGCTTAAGGCGCTGCGCAGCCATGGTTAAATCCGGCGCCAAAAAAGAGCTTCCCATGGCAGCGTTATCCTGTGTCACCTGATGGCACTTGATGCACTGGAAGGTATCAAATAGGGCTTTTCCGGCTTTTAGCTTCTCTTCAGTGCTTTCGGGTATCTCAACACCGACAAACGAAGTTTTTTGACCAGCCAGATGATGAAAATATTGCACCAGGATATCCAGATCCTCATCGGCAAAACCAAACGTGGGCATACGGTATGTCAGCCATGGACGAATCGGCGTTGGGGACTTGAGGAATCCGTGCAGCCATTTTTCCTGCACTTTGGCTCCCTCGCCATCCAAAATAGGCGGTACCGCTCCCGGATCCTCAGTGATTTCACGTATCGAACTTATTTTGCCATCCAGCGTGTGGCAGCCATTGCAATTTAATTTCTGCGCCAATAGACGCCCTTTTTCAATTTCAACCTCCTTGAGGTCGAGTCTCTTTTGCGATTGCAACGGAATCTGTTCTTCGCTCAAGCTCAGCACGAATGTCGTCAAGGCCGACAGCTCCTGGTCGGATAAATTGAATTGTGGCATGCGTAATTTTTCATAATAAGCTTTGATTTTTCCCTGATCGAAACTGCGAGGATCTTTTAATTTCTGAAAGATCCAGTCGTGGCGAGTTTTATCTATAGTCGTAAAACCGAAGTCAAATTTATGAATATCTTTTCTTCCTTCGTCGGAAAGATCGGCACCGATCGGCTTTGAATCCTCAAAACCCTTGATGGCGTGACAAGCAAAGCAACCTTGATAGTTGATCGATTTTTTTCCAAGAAATTGCATCTTTTCATCTTCGCTCATGCGCTTAAGCTCGGACTGGGCTTCTGTGCGGCGCATGGTTGATTGCAATGATTCCAAAATCATCTGGTCAACGACTTGGGGTTTGGCTTTGACAGCCGATTTATTTTCAAACGTTTCATTGTGCTGCGAGATTAAATAACCTGTGATATCCGCCGCTTCCTGATCCGATAACCTTAGATTGGGCATACGCGTATTTTTAGAATAATGCTTGGGATCTTTGAGCCAAGTAAACAACCATTTGGAACTTACCTTGCTGCCTAAATTGGACAACTCGGGAGCAAAGCGGCTGCCGTTGACTCCGGCGGCTGAGTGGCAGGCCAGGCACCCCAACGTTTTGACAAGTTTCTCTCCATTTTGACTGTCTGCTTGAGCCGGAACCTGAGCCAAGTCTACAGGCTCTGAGTTTTTCAGGAGGTAGGCTGCAATGCTTTGAATGGCCGCATCGTTTTTATCTCTGTCTTCGGGGGCGGAAGTGTTCGACAAATGAAAAATGGCTGGCATTTTTGTCGATGGCCTAAACTCTTTCGGGTTTTCAAGCCACTGGGCTATCCATTCTTCTTTAAGCTTGCTCTGAACGTGGGTTAAATCGGGACCGACTTTCCATCGATCCTCATACCCGTTTATTTTATGGCAGTTAAAGCAGCCCAGTTGTGAGGCCAGTTGCCGTCCCTGATTTAATTTGTCGGCTTTGGGCGCTTCCACAACGGCGCTGTGACATTTGGCGCAGGAGGCTTCGACGTATTTCAAGGGCAGCATTTTATTTTCCCAGGATTCCAGCTCACGCCAATGGTATTTTTTCAGCCACTGCTTCATTTGAACTTCATCATTCGGGGTGTGCGCCGTTTCCACAAAGCTGACAGCCTGGCCGCTGCCACCATGGCATGCCGTACAACCTATTTTTTCAAGAGGATGCGGGGACATCGACCCAAGGTACATATCCAGTTTTGGGTGCGTACGCAATGGTTGCGGCGCATCTTCGAAACCCTTTTGATCAATGCCCAAATGGCAGGTGGTGCACCGGTCGACTTTTTGCACTTTTGCAAAATGATAATCATCCTGCAAGTCTTCCAGAACCACTTGCTGGATCTGAAGAGTGGGAGCGATAAAATCAAGCATCGGCGCATTTAAAATGTCTTTGGCCACGGAAGGCGAGATTCTTTGCACACGTTTTTCAATCCGATTTTTCTCTTCAAGCGTTTTGTCGATTTCTTTTTGAATCTCTTTTTCTTTCGCTTTAAATTTGGCCAGCTCACCCATCTTGACTTCTTTGTCTTTTTCCAGTGTGTCCAAGTTTTCTTTGAGTTGAGCCACACCCGGGGAGAGTTTTTTTAATTTAGCTTCATAGTCCGAGGCCTTTTTATCTTTATGCAGGCGCGCTTCTTCGAGGTAATAACGGAAAGAGTCCTCGAACTGTTTATTGGCTTGGAATTCAGCCTTTGCTTTTGCGATTTTTAGGTCCAACGCCTCGCTGTCTTTTTGAAGGCGCGCATACTCCAGAAGGTGCGCGGCAGTGGCCTCTTGCGCGTCTTTCAGCGCTTTTTCTAGCGCCTCCACTTTCTTTTTGTCCACGCTTTGTTCGGATTTTTGCAGGTCCTGGTGAGCTTTTTGCAGCTTGAGCGCCATAAATTTTTTCTGCCAACCCTTCCATTCCCGTGAATAATCCGTCCACACGATGCCCACCAGACTGGCCGTCAACAGCAGGCTAACGATCGTAAACCACATGAAGGTTTTCGAAATGCTGTAAAGAGTCGGTGATTTTTTGGCCATGGATCAGATGTTGAAAAAAAATTCGGGGATAGCGACGAGGTATTTTAAATTAAACGCCCAGCGTAAATACATTTTTATCGGGAGCGACACCATCATGAGAAGCAGCATCACTAGAATGCTGTAGCGCACGGGGTCAAGTTTTTTTAACCAATTTTTAAGCAGCATCCTGGCAAGAATGGCAGGCGTGATAATAAAATAAGCCCCGATGAGCAGAATCCCGGGCAGTTCACGAACAAACCACTGTTTAGGCATTCCCCATCCCAGCCATTTGATATAGACCAGCTCGGATAGGTTGACGTTTAAAAGTGGCACCACTTTATGCACATCCCATTCTTCAAAGGGACCGAAGAAGTTCCAGTTGGGGCCGCGCAGGAACGTTCCCATGATGATCAAAAGTATCCATAAAATCCAAAAACCGAACAAATAAGATGTGATAACGCCACGCCTGGCCTTGAAGGAATAAAACCCGGACGTGGACGGGTCTCTGTCGATGTAAGGAATGGCGCAAAGACCCAAAATAATCAGCGTCGGAAAAAGAACGCCGGCGATCCAGGGGTCAAAATAAACCAGCATTTCTTGCAAGCCAAGAAAATACCAGGGCGCTTTGCTGGGATTGGGGGAAACCGTCGGGTTGGCCGGCTGTTCCAGCGGCGCCTTCAAAAAAATCGACCAGACAACCAGCACAAAAGCGTAGGCCAGCGCCACCACAAATTCGATGAAAATAAGATAAGGGAAAACCAACACCTTTTCATTGGTTTCAAGCTGTTCGATCGTGGGCTCTCCCCGTTCCATGCGTTGATCGTTGATTACCGCTTTTCGCAGGGCATACCAGGTAAAGTATGCAAAAATAAAAAGCATGCCCACAATCGGGACGTTGTCGGGAGTGCTTACAATATGGCGAAAATGATCGTCGGTGAGACCAAAAAGAAAAAAACTCAGCGCCAAAAGGGTCAGCGGAATTATCACTTGTGGGGCCGTGAAAAAACGAGGAAATGAAACGAACAACAAAAAAACAAATAACGCCAGCGTGAAAATCGTTACCGGCGAACAGGCCGAATCAATCAGCTGTTTCAAAGAGTCTAGCATCACAGGGGGCCGCTGATCCCCCCGTCTTTACGAATTCTCCAAAAATGAACGGACATCAAAATCACAAGCACCGTGGGGATTGCCACACAATGCAAAATATAAAAACGAAGCAACGCTCCAGCACCGACAAAGCGTCCACCCAAAAGCGCAAAACGGACATCGCTCCCGGAGGTCACCAACTGAATGTCTCCGATCGCTAAAAGGGCCGAGCCTGGGCCTTCATGCCCAAGAAAAGGCGTGGCGCGAGCCATATTGCTCCCCACCGTGATGGCCCACATGGCTAGCTGGTCCCACGGCAAAAGATAGCCGGTGAAACTGAGCAGCATAGTCAAAACAAGCAGAATGACCCCGATCACCCAGTTAAATTCGCGGGGCGGCTTATAAGAGCCGGTCATAAAAACACGAAACATGTGCAACCAAACTGTGATAATCATCGCATGCGCGCCCCAACGATGCAGCTCGCGCATAATGCCAAACGGCACATGGTCCCGCAGCGCCAAAATATCATCGTACGCATGCTCCACCGTCGGCCGGTAATAAAACATCAGCATAATGCCGCTGACTACCAGAGTCAAAAAAACAAAGAAAGAAAGTCCGCCAGCACACCAGGTAAATCCAAAACGAGCGCCCGATTTTCGGACTTTTACCGGATGCAAATGAAAAAAAACGTTCGTCATCACTGACAGAGCGCGGTCGCGATCCGAAGTTGTGTAGCCATGCCGGAACATCGACTTGTAAAGCTGCGACTGGGTGATGTATTTACCTAGATCAAATTTGGTTTTTTTTTCGGGTTCTGTCATATTTTATAAAGAAAGAAAGCTTTCCGGGTTGTTCCACTCCCCTTTTTCTTGCTGAAATTTTTTACTTTTGTCGATCAAAATCTGCCCGTCTTCCGCCAACGAAATACGGTAGCGCTCGAGCGGCCGAGGAGCGGGACCCTCAAAGTTGATGCCCGTTTTATAAAAACCGCTTCCATGGCAGGGGCACTTGAACTTGTTTTCTGTTCCCAACCAATTGGGTGTGCAGCCCAAATGAGTGCAAATGGTGGACAGCGCATAAATGCCTTCGGCTACGCGCATCATCCAAACACCGTATTTTTCTTTCCATCTTTCGTCCACTTTTCCCACTTCATAGTCGTTGGGAAAACCCGCTTTAAAACTCGTGGGTGGCTCAAACACCACATTGGGAAAAAGATAACGCAGTAAAATGGACAAGGCGCCACCCGTCGCGGCGGCAAAACTAAGCCAACCCAAACCAAACCAAGAAAGAAATCGGCGTCGATCCATCTTCGAATCATCGGGCAGCGTAGCCGGTGTGGAAACAGACGGCGTAGCCGGGGCCGAGGGAAGCTCGCTCATTTAAGAATTTTTCTCCAATTGAAAATCTAGCGCGTGCATAGCCGCTTGCCGGATTTTCATATTTTTATCACTATGCGAAACGGATGTTAGGATTTTAATCGACTCGGGCTTACGAATCAAGGCCAATCCTTTGGCCGCGTTGGTCATCACCGCCTCGATTTGATCCTCGTTCATGCGATATTGTAGAGTCAGATCCTGTCTTCCCAGCATTTTTATCAAAACATCAAACCCCGCGTCATCGTGAAGCCTTGCCAGCGCCAATGCCGCGTTCCAGCGAACATCGGCAACGCTGTCGTTGAGAAGCGCGCGAAGTCCTGCGCGGCTTTCATCCTGCCCCAAGACGCCCAAAACATAGGCTGCTGTTTTACGAACATCGGACGACTCGCTTTTAAGATAAGACGCAACCTCCGGCGCAGCCGCCGTATCGTGCAGCACACCTAGCGACCATAAAACATAAAGACGAAGCTCGTCGTTGGGATCGGATAAAACTTTTCTAAGACAAGCCCTGGATTCCGGCTCATCAAAATGAGTGAGCGCGACAACCATGTATCCTCTGGTTTTGGCATCGTAGCGTTCGGGAGTTTGCGCAATCTGCAGGATTTCATTCAAAATACTTTTATCTCGTAACTCGGGACGTTTTCGATTCAGTTCGTTTGAAAGCTCAAACGCTTTTTGCCACCGCTTGGAGGGCGAACTTTTTTTTATCGCGGCGATTAACGTATCAGGGGTTTCTTTTTCATGGGTCATCAACACCACGGCGCACAGCAGAATCGCCATCCCGACAGCAATCATCAAAGGGAACACGAACAGACCAAAAAAAAGCTTTCTTTTGGGGTCGGTGATTTCGAGCTTATCCGCCATGGTTACTCTTGAATTTTAAAACCGATAAGAACCGTGATAAAAACGACAGCGGCCGTTAGTAAAAAAGGCAGGCTCGGCGAAAACGAAAAAAGCCATCCTCCCCAAGTGGGTCCGATCACGCGTCCCAATGCCGACAAACCCTGGGAGTTTCCCAGCAGCAGCCCTATTTCGCCCGGCGTGGCCATTTTGGAGATGAGGCTAGTCAGTGTGGGACCGCTCAAACTCGCCCCTACTCCCATCACGCAAAGTGCCCCCGCCAACGTTTTTTCACTCCAGGCAAACGGCAGCAGAATCAATCCCAGCGTTAAAAGAAAATTTCCAAAAAGAAATAATTTTCTTTCGCCAAATCGCTTCACGAACACGCGTATCGCAAAACCCTGTATCACAACCGCCACGACGCCCATCCATACGAATAAAAGCCCGACTTTTTCCGCAGGAAGCGATAATATTTTTTTGCAAAATAAAGGAAACGCGCTATAAAGGCTGGATTGCCCGATGGAAAGAAGCAGCGCGCTTAAAAAAAGCATGGGTAAAAGTTTCGATTTTGCGTCAAAAAGCGACTTCCAAAAACGGACGCTAAAAATACTGCTCCTTTGGACGCGTGAGAAGTCTTTTTCTACGGTCGCGATTCCACTCATCGCGACACTCGGCTGCGGCCCTGATGGCCTTGCTACGGTTTCCGGTAGTTTGAATAACACCAAAATAAAACTCGCCAAGGACAACAGCGCGGCCACAAGTCCCGGGAGGATAAATTTATTTTCCGCCGCAAAAGAGGCGCCAGGAATGCCGCTTTTCAATAACAGTTGCTGCCATCCGGGTAAAATAAGCACGCTTGAAAGCGCCGGCCCCACCACAAAGCCGATCCCAAAGGCCGCGCCGATCAATCCCATTCCTTTGGCCCGATTTTCTTCGGAGGTCACGTCCGCGACATAGGCCTGCGCGGTCGAGATGTTCCCCCCCATGATTCCGGCCAGGAGCCTGGAAAAAAACAATAACCCGAGTGAATGAGAAAAAGCAAAAACCACGTAAGACATCACGGCGCCAAAAGTGCTCATCAACATAATCGGCCGACGTCCGACGCGATCCGACAAGCCGCCCCAGATCGGAGAAAAAACAAGCTGCGCCAAAGAATAAACGCTGTAAAGCAACCCGATGGCGACAGGGCCGGCGTTGAATTTGGACGCGTAAAATGGCAGCAGCGGCAAAACGATGCCAAAGCCCATCAAGTCCACCAATACCACTAGAAAAACGGTCAAAAGCGCTATTTTTTTATTCAACTCATTTTTCATCGATGTAAATCGTTTCTTCGCTGCGGTTTTCTTCCACTTCCACTTCATCGTACAGGTCAGAGGAAAGCTCCTGAACAAAAACAGAAGGCCGGTTGATGACCATCCCCGCCTGAGAATCGTATCGCATCATGGGATGAGTTAAAATCAGATGCTCCTTGGCGCGCGTGGAAGCGACATAAAAAAGACGTCTTTCCTCTTCGAGTTGTTCGGCATCCGCCAAAGATTTGGCGTGAGGAAACTGGCCCTCGGAAAGACCGATCACGAACACCGCTTTCCACTCAAGCCCTTTGGCCTGATGGATGGTGGAAAGAAGCAGTGGAGCCGTCGGCTGTTCGGTTTGAGACTCGACAACGGTTTCTCCGCGAAAACCTTCCCGTAGCGTGGCATCTGCCAAAAACTCTTTGAGCGATTTGTAAGTGTGAGCAAAATTGACCAATTGCTTTAAGTCTTCCAGGCGATCTCTGGCATTTTCAAAATTTAATAGCACGTGCTTGGAGTAACCATTTTCCAACACGGCCTGGATTAGCATATCCGGATGTTCTTTTTTTTGCTCTGGCACCAACTGTTTCATTGTTTTTTTAAAAGACTCAAGACCTTCACGCACACGCGCAGGAAACTCCTTGCCGAATTCGGCGCCCACGACAGAGCGAAGCTGTCCGGGAGTTTTTTCAGTCGCTTGAAAAATCTTATCCGCGTATCCAAAACCGATGCCCGACTGCAACGTTAGCGCGCGGATCCAGGCGATCTCGTCTAAAGGATTGGCCAAAATACGCAAGTAAGCCAGCACGTCTTTTATGTGAGCTTGCTCGAAGAAGCGCACCCCTCCGCGGACAATGTACTCGACGCCTTGCTTGGCCAGCTCAAGTTCAAGCTCTGCCGCCAGATAGTGAGCCCGAAAAAGCACCGCGATCTCGGAAAAATCGATACCGGATTCTTCCATCTCCAGGATGCGCTGCGCGACAAAGGCCGCCTCCTGTCTTGCGTCGCGCACGCGCACTAGTTGCGGCTTGGGTCCTTGGCCATGAACACTTTTTAATTTTTTTGAAAACTGCCGCGTGTTGTGCTGAATGCTATGATTTGCCAAATCCAAAATAGAGGTGGTGGAACGATAATTAGTTTCGAGTTTAAAAATCCTCGCTTGGGGGTAATCTTTGGGGAAATCAAGAATGTTTTTCACGTCCGCCGCGCGAAAAGAGTAGATGGACTGGGCATCGTCGCCGACGACCAGCACGTTTCGATGATGCGCGGAAAGAAGGCCAATGACCGTGTGCTGCAAACGGTTGGTGTCCTGGTACTCGTCCACAAGACAATAGCGAAAGCGCTGCGAAAGTTGAGCGCGAACCTCTTGTGACTCCGTCAAAAGTTCCGCCCACCGAAGCAAAAGATCGTCATAATCCAAATTGTTTGTTTTTTTCTTTTTTTCGACATAAATTTTTTGAATAAGTTCAAAATCACGCGCAAAAGGACTCAGATGAGCGTACTGTTGCCCTATGGTGTCTGAGACTTTTTTTTGAGCGTTCACGGAGAAGCTGAGAACGGAACGAAGCACCGAAGGTTTTGGAAATTTTACGCCTGACACATGACTTTGGGCGGATTTAATGCATGTTTTTAGTAAATCGCAACTGTCTTCTTCATCCAAGATTCCAAAATCATTCGAAAGCCCGATGACTTGGCCGTGCGTTCGTAAAATTCGGTTGCCGATGTGATGAAAAGTGCCGCACCAAAGGCCATTGGCTTTCGTTTTGAGCAGCAGCTCCACCCGATGGCGCATTTCGTTGGCAGCTTTATTGGTGAATGTGACAAGCAGTATTTCTTCAGGACGAACACCCTTTTCCAGCAGATAAGCCACGCGGTAAATCAGTGTCCGGGTTTTGCCGCTTCCAGCACCTGCCAGCACCAGACAAGCGCCCTCCGCTTGTGTGACCACTTCATGTTGGGAGGCATTCAACTCATTTTTATAATCAAGGGTGAATGCTTCGGTGACCGGCGCGGATTTTAAAACATATTTTTTTTGCAACCCACACCGTCCTCGAGAAACCTACTAAAATTTCCTGGTTTTGGACCCAGTTTCAATGCGGAGAATTTGTGTTTTTTTAATCTGCAGCATACCCGTGCCCTCCTGCAGTCCGACTTCGACCCTAATCCAATCGGCATCCTCGCTTTTGATAGTACCCTGAATCACGCGACCGGATTCGAGGTATACTTTACTTACCTCTGACTCAACCGACGGCGCCGGATCGAGTGTTACATTTTCAGTGCTGGCCGATTTTGGCGCCTCAGGCGCTGTTGGTGGCGGCATTGCCACGAAATCAATCTTTGTAATTGAATTAACGGCCTTATTGAATCGATTACTTAAAGGGTCCCTGTAACGATACAGCAGGCCTCCGGCGACCAGTAAGATCAGCAGCAACGCCGTGACCTGCAACAGTTCTTCACGCCCCAGATCGCTGTAACGAGTGATACGCCCGCGGCCATGCTCTTTAGAATAATAAAGTGCCTTGTCCGCTTTATTCAGCACATCCTCGATGCTGCCCGCATCATTGGGATAACCCGCAATGCCCCCGCTGAAGGTAACGCTGATTTGGCGTCCTTTGATGAGGCAGGAGCGCGTGCGGATATTTTTTCGAAGACGCCCCGCCAGCCGATAGGCATCCCCAGGATTCTGGTTGGGGAAAATCATCACAAACTCGTCGCCGCCAAACCGAAAAGGAACATTTTCCTCATCCTCCAGATCCAGGCGCATGGAACTTGAAAAATATTTCAGCACCTCGTCGCCGTACAAATGGCCGTATTTGTCATTGAACGATTTAAAGTGATCGACGTCCATGATCAACACGCTAAACGGACGCTTATAAGTGAGGTATTCTTCCTCCATTTTTTTTAGGTAAGGGATGATGCCTTCGCGCGCGTAACAACTGGTAAGAAAATCTTTGCTAGTCTCGACGAGTTTCATTGTGCCAGTCTCATAAAAACTTGCTCAGCGCCGCGCCGTGATCGCCGGGCTATTCACGCTGATGATATCGCCCACCTTGATTTCTTCGCGTGTCCACTCAGGCAGTGTTGCGGCAGAAGCAGTGTTGTCCCGAATTTTTTTGACGACCGCCTTGGCGATCAAGCGGTTATTCCGCATAATATTGACGATGGCATCTTTGCGCAAGCCATCATCGGTGCCCGCGCTCAGCACGATAAATCCATAAAGCATATTGACATGTTCGACCTGAGCCGGCCGATTGGTCGCCTGGCGAATAATAATCCGTCCCAAATCCACCGCCTCTTCGCCGGCAAGCTTGGCGCCCGCGTCCAGTTTAGCCTCGGTTTCTGGCACCTCTTGCATGGGGTCCACGAAACGAGGCAATGCGTAGAACGACTTGGTTTTTTCCAGCGCTTCTTTTTTATCCAGCTCGAGCGATTCGATCTTTTTTTGTAGTTTGGCTACGATAACGCTGTTATTGTCGATGTATTTGGAGAGGGACTCTTTTTCCTTCATGAGCGTATCAATTTTGGAATGCAGGGATAGCTCTGTTTTTTTATACTCGTTGCTTTGAGCTTCCAACGCGGCCACATCCGCTTGCGACTTGGCTTCGAGTTCCGCTTTTTCTTTTTTTAACTGTGCCAACTCCGTCTGAACCTGGAACAATTCCGTCAGCTTGCCATTGAGTTCTTGGATTTTCACCATCAAACTCGCTTTTTCAGCCTCCTTGGATTTTATTGTGGAATAAAGCACAAACCCAAAGACCATAATAATAAGGCTGGTGACGAGTATCCAAATCTTGGTGCTGTTCATGAATATGCCAACCCTTTCACAAAACTCAGCCTATTAAAATCATTCAATATTGCTAAAAAGATTATGCATAAAACGTCAAGAGTTGGCAACAAATATTACGATCAAACCCCTTTATATTTCATACATGTTTCATAAAAACCTCCTGGGTAAACGAGACGGCTTATGGCGAGCCCAAAAAAGCGCAGGCCGCCAGAAGCCGTTGTAGTCCGAAAAAGGTTTTGGGATGATTAATCGATACCCACAGAGGTAATTGGTCTTCCAACGGTCAATGGAAATGGATTTCCCGTGGCCAGGGCGCCAATGGTGACGTTGGTGTCGTTTGTGCCGTCGCTATCCACGTCCAGAGAGTAGGCAAGGGTGGTGGCAGGAATCGTAAAATTTGCTCCGGTATTGGTTCGGATTCGCCAGCAGGCATCCACGATTCCGGCCTGGGCGCGGTAATAATTTCGGATACGATTGCCGCCAGAAGAGTTTTGAAACAGGCGCTGATTGTAAGCTAGGTTTGCCGCGAAACCTCCAATACCGGTAAGCATCATGACCGCAATGATCACGAGCACCAGCGCCACGCCCTTTGAATCATTACGCAATATAATTTTTTTCATAGTCACCGTTTTGCAGATGCCCCTAAAGCAACATTGGTATCCAAAGTTGTCACGGGCACTGTGGATACCAGACGAATATTCACCACCGTGGGTTGTCCCGCGCCGCTGGGATTGATTATGGCAAAATAAGAGCTTGCGGTAGTTACATTGCTGATCAAAACAGGACCGGCGGGACCAATATCGGTTGGAAGACCGTTACACTTCCATGTAAGAGTGCTACTTTGAAACCGGTAGTGCCACCACTGGTCATCGACCGTGTTATTCGGCGTATTGAGAGGGGCGCCAAGACAATTATAATCCGACCTAACATTCAGTCGAGAGTTTCCAACAGTAATCGTGGCCTGGTTTGACAACGATATTCTTCTGGCAACATCTTCAAGCATCACCGCAGGGTCAGTGGTGATCACAAATGAGTTTTGCTGCGCTGTTCCCAAAAATCTTAGAGCCGTGATATGCACGGAAGCGCCGCCCAAAAAAACCACGCCGACCAAAAGCGTCCCAACTAGAATCTCCGTTAGCGTAAAAGCCCTGGCGTTGAAAAAACAAAATTTCACCATGACACCATCATCTGAATTCTTCGATAGTCTTCCTGACCATCCCCGTTTGCATCGATCATGAGTCCTGTGCCGTTGTTCACGGCGTAGGTGGTGGTATAAGTGGTGCCGCCCAGCGTTAAAATCAAAGGCTGCGGGCCAGGCGTGGTTAAAGAAATTGGAAGCCCGGCCATAGTTCGCCAGTCTTCTCGAACATATTCGTAAAAACGTTCGAGATTACCGCGGGCAACGTTCATTGCCGGAAGGTTAGATTGTAGTGCTTTTGTGAAATTGAAAAGTGCGGGAAGCGCCGCAGCGGCAACTGTGGACAAAACAACCATCGCAATAAGAGCTTCCACAAAACTGAACCCCGATCGATGGGAAGCAGCTCTCATGTTGAAGTCCCCATTATAATCACGCCACAGCACACGTCGTAAGCGGAGCCAGCATTCCGACTGTGAAGGTGGAAGAACAGTTATCGGTACCGTTGCCACCGAGAAATCCGTTTCGAGTCAGGCTTGCCGTGTAATTCGTGCCGGCCAATGCAATTCTCATATCAGCCGTGGGGTAGAACTGTGCGGTCATTTCCGTG
Organism: uncultured Planctomycetia bacterium; assembly: GCA_964628355.1. Taxonomy (GTDB): domain Bacteria; phylum Omnitrophota; class Gorgyraeia; order 2-02-FULL-51-18; family 2-02-FULL-51-18; genus CAZVNB01. The sequence goes on from CAZVNB010000024.1 coordinate 25,102, forward strand.
TTGAGGGCAGCATTAATGACAGGGATGGTAGTGAGCGCGGGCCCCCCGCCGTTCCAAAACGTGCCATTATTGAGACGAAATATTCTTTGTCCCATGTAAATAACGTTCAAATTGGTGATGGCTTCGTTGGAGCGCGCACGCTCGACAGTTCTAAAAAAACTGGGTACCGCAAGCCCGCTTAGAACGCCAAGAATTGAAAGTGTTATCAAGATTTCCGTTAATGTAAAAGCTCTGCTTTTTCTAAAATTCATTGCTTTTTATCCCACTTATCAATAATAAAACTATAAATTTTAACTATATCTTACTAAGATTATACATTATCAGTCAGAGTATTTCAAGAAACTTAAACAAAAAACCCCTTGCAAAAAAACTGGATTTGCAAGGGTTTGTTGTTCTCTTAAAATAAAAAAACTACAAGTACACACCCGTTCTAGTGATGACTCCGTTTTGGGAGAGAGCCACAGTTCCAACAGGCCCCCCTGTACGGGTCGCGGTAACGGTGAAGGTGGTCGCTGTTAAGGCACCGAGCACATACGTAAAGATAAGCGTTTGACCTCCAATGGCCAGATTTGGATTGTAATCAAGGCTGTTTGGACCTGGAGCAAAAGTAGCCCCAACATAGGTACCGAACACCGCAAAATATCGCATCAGGGACTCTTTGGTCGCGGTCAACGATGTCAACGCTTCCTGCGCCCTTGATTTTTCAACCGCCGCTTGATAGGAGGGAATGGCAAGACCGGCCAACACCGCCAGAATAACCAACACGATCAAGATTTCAAGTAACGTAAAGCCTCTTGTATTTCGAGTTAAAAATTTCATTCTTAACAGCCCCCCCCATTTTATGATCATTAATATTTGTAAATTTATGATATTATCATATCTTGTCAGGAGTGTACCATAAGTACTCATTAAAATCAATAATAAGTAAAAATTAGTTAGTACGCCCCTCTACCTTATTTGATGACGGAACTGAGTTTAATGATCGGCATAAATAAGGATACGGCGATTAGCCCGATCACGCCGCCAACTAGGATCATGACAATCGGTTCAATCAGGATGCCAATACGCTCGGCAAATATAGCCACGCGGGATGCAAAATATTCGGAGGCCTTTTCGATCATTTCGGGCAATTTGCCGCTCTCCTCCCCTATTTTTACAAGGTTGACGAACATGGGCGAAAAAATATTGTTTTCGCCCAGGGAAGTCGACAGTGTCTTGCCCTGTTGAATGTCGAGTCGCGTGGTATTCAGGGCGGTTTCAAATAATTGGTTGCCGGACACATTGGCGGTAATTTCGAGACTTTTCAAAAAACTAAGGCCGCTTCGGATCAAAAGAGACAGAATGATGCAAATGCGGGCATGCACGATTTCGCTGATAACCGCCCCCAACACCGGGGAGCTCAATAAAAAAGTGTCCACTTTTTTTCGGCCGTTTTCTGTTTTAAGATATTTCCGGAAAAAAAAACCGGCGCCGAAAAGCGCGCCCGCTAAAAAAAGAAAATAAGCTTTGATAAAATTACTTGTGCGCACCACCATCAGGGTAAGCGGCGGCAACTCGGCATTAAAAGTTTTAAATAAATTTGAAAAAATAGGGACAATAAATATCATAAAAAAGATAATCGCCGCCGTCGAAGCCGTGATCAACACCGAAGGGTACACGAGCGCCGAAGCTATCTTTTTTTTGAGATTTTCGTTGGCTTCCAGGTTTTTTGCCAATTGGGTCATCACTTGAGGCAGCGTGCCGCTCAACTCGCCGGCCTCCACCAAAAAAGACCAGTAAAACGGGAACACTTTGGGATGGCGAGCCATGGCATCCTTAAAAGTGGAGCCCCCTTTCACATTGGAGAGCATTTCACGGATAACCTTCAAAAGTTCCGTGCTTTCGGTTTGATCGGCGATTACTTCCAGCGTGCGCACAAACGGGATGCCTACGGCAAGAAGATTGGCCGTCTGACCGATAAAAAAAAGCAAGTCTTCGGAATTGATGCGCTTGTGACGGCTTCGGTTAACCAAAGACTTGGTCTTGCCGGTAGTAGAGACGTTGGCGATTTTGGTAACGTATAGGCCTTTATTTTGCAGCAGAACAACGGCCCAATCCTCGCTGGAGGCCTCTTGAGTTCCCTGCTCCGTTTTGCCGTCCTGATTTCGCGCGGTGTATGTGTAAATAGGCATTAGAATCCACCGGCCATGGTGAGCCGCAGAACTTCTTCCACCGAAGTCAGCCCTTCATTGATTTTTTGGAACCCACTTTCTTCGATGGTTCGCATTCCATTTTTACAGGCTTCTGCTTTGACTTCGTTCGCGGACATTTTCTGTAGAATCATTTCCTGGATTTTGTCCGTCATAAACAGTATTTCAAAAATTGACATTCGGCCCGCGTAGCCAGTTTTGGAGCAGTCGGAACACCCGTTGGCTTTATAAAGAGTTGGGGCGCTTATTTTGAAATTGGTCGGCAAATGGCCGGCGATCGGTTCGTACGCTTCTTTGCATTTTTCGCACAGCCGGCGAATCAGTCTTTGCGCGACCACCATTTGCAAGGAGGAGCTCACAAAAAAAGGTTCGACGCCGATGTCCATCAAGCGGTTGATCGTCGAGGACGCGTCGTTGGTGTGCAGCGTGCTGAACACCATGTGACCGGTCAAGGCCGCGCGGATGCAAATTTGCGCGGTCTCCAAATCACGGATTTCACCCACCAGCATGACGTCCGGGTCTTGGCGAAGGAACGCGCGGAGGGCCGTGGCAAAAGTCAGGCCGATTTGCGATTTGACATTGACTTGATTGATGCCGGAGATTTGATATTCCACCGGGTCTTCGATTGTCATGATATTTCTTTCGGTGCCCTTGAGCTCCGCGATGATCGAGTAAAGAGTTGTCGTTTTACCGCTTCCGGTGGGACCTGTCACCAAGATTAGGCCGTACGGCTTGTTGATAAATTTACGGAACTTTTCCAATTCGTCCTTATCCAGTCCCATTTTTTCAAGGCTCATGGAAGTGGCGCGTTTATCCAAAATACGAAGCACCATCTTTTCGCCATGAACGGTTGGTATGGTCGAGACACGGAAATCGATGTCGCGCTGCTCGATGGTGGCGCTGAAACTGCCGTCTTGGGGCAGGCGCTTTTCTGAAATGTCCATTTTGGAAATGATTTTAAGACGGGAGATCAGGGGCAACATCATGGATTTGTCCGGCGGCGGCATCTCATACAACACGCCGTCGATACGGAAGCGGATCGATAAATAATCCTCGAAAGGTTCGATATGAATGTCGCTGGCTCTGTCTTTGACAGCCTGTAGAATTAAAAGGTCCGTCAAGTTGATTACCGGAGCTTTTTCGGCGCTGGCTACAAGGCTGTCCAGTGAAATTCTCGATTCAGAGCTTTCTTTTTTAACCGTTACTTCCGAAGGCTTGTCTTTGTAAGAGGCTTCCACTACGGATTTGAGTTGGCCTCCGCCTTTGCCGAACAAAATACCGATGCTAGTCTCGATGTCGCTGTAGGAGGCGACCAGACGATGGATGTGGCAACCGGTGATCAAACGCAGATTGTCCAGCACAGCCACATTGGTGGGATCGGCCATCGCCACCGTCAACGCCTTGTCGTGGCGAAAAAGCGGCAATGTATGGTTTTTCCTGCAAAAATCCTCGGTCACAAGCGTGTTTAAGTTTTGATCAGCAGCCGGTGTCAAAAGGTCGGCTTCGCGCGAAACAAAGTTAATAGTCAAAGTTTTGCTGATGGCTATGGCAAGGTCCTTGTCCGACACCGCCCCTGACTTCACCAAAACGGCCCCTATCTGCTGTTCGGGATTTCTTTTTTGGAGTTCAAGCGCTTTGGTCAACTGCTCTTGCGTGATGAGGTTTTTCCGGATAAGGATTTCCGTAAGTTTCAGCGTCATGTTGGCTGATTGTTGTGAGGCGCTCATGAGAAATTAGGCCTGGTGTCTCTTGGTGCTGAGCGTATCCAGCGCCTGGTTCATCTGCGCGTCGATGAGTTGCGGGTTTAAGGCATCCAGCGCCTGCGTCATCTGTTTGTCCACCGTGGGATTGGACATGCGTTTCTCTGTCTCGCGGATAAATTGCTGGTTTCTAGTAAAAAAAGATTCCTTGGTTTTTTCAAAACCCTGAAAATCTTTGGTGTAAGTATCCATTTCTTTATCCATGAAAGCGTCCAATACTTTTCGCATCGAAAAATCCTCTCCACGGGCTGTGGCGCTATTGTCTCCCAGGCTGGTGGCTCCGTGTACAATATGAGGCGTGACAAAAATCAAAAGTTCTCGGTCAACATTACTTACCGTATCATAGCGAAAAACGCGCCCGATGCCCGGTAAGTCTCCAAGGATCGGCACCTTTTTTTTAGTGGAAGAATTATTGGCATCGATCAAGCCACCGATCACCAGCGTTTGATTGTCTTTGATGCGAGCCATAGTTCGAACAAGCCGTGTGGTCGCATCGCGGAAGACTCCGGGAAACAGAGTGGAATCAGACACCGTCGTTACAGCGGGTTCGAGAAACAAAAGAACGGAGTCGTCTTTGTTGATCTGCGGCGTCATGCGCATGGCGACGCCTACCTCCGCCCTATCCGCCACACCCGTGCTTGTCGTGTTCGAGCCGGCCGTGGTAGTTGTTGTGTTTGTTTGACCTATGGCCTGATTGGTCACCACTTTAATGGAAGCCGCCTCGTTATTTTGAGTTAAAACTCTCGGGCGAGCCAAGATTTTTGTTCTCGCGTCGGATTCGATGTAGTGCAGCGTAGCGGTAAGATTGGAGGCGTTGATAGTGCCCAGCGTCATTGCGGAAGTAGGAACGGCAGTGGTACCCCCAAGCGCTTGCACAATGGCACCGGGTTCTGGACCTATGTGCCTCACAAAATTTTCTTGAAAGGGAAAATGGGTAGTGCGAGTTCCGGCAGTCAATGAGCCCAAAGCGCCATTCTCTCCTCCCCAATCGACCCCTAGATTGGATGTCAACGACTTCACGACTTCCATCACATGCACTTCGAGGATAACTTGAGAAGGTGGGACGTCAATTTCTTCCAATATTTTCACAATGGCATCAATATTATCAGCCGTATCCGTGATAACAAGGCTATTGGTTTGGCTGTCCTGCGTAAGCTTTCCCTGAGAGGTTAGCAGTTGGGCTACAAGTTTATCGGCGCCTTTCTCAGTACTCGTCTTGGAATTATCGGAAGAACTGCTACTACCAGCTGAGGAACTAGAAGAAGAACTGGAAGAGGAGCCAGACGAAGTCGGTGAGGAGGATTGTTTCAAATCGCTGATGGTTACCCCGCCCCCCACATCCAACGGCGAGGTGGAAAGACGCATGTATTTCAAATGAATCACTCTTGTAACGAGTTCTGCCGTATCAGTCTTGTCGCTCGCCGGATACACAATATAAATATCGCTACCGGGTTTTTTGGTGTACACTAGGCCGTTAGCAGTAACAATCGAATCCAACGCATCTTGCGGTGAAACGTTTTCAAAATAGACGGTCACCTTTCTATTTTCAGTTTCCTGGCTTGCGACAAAATTGAGTCCCGATTGCTGAGAAAAAAGAAGCAGAATGTCTTTCAAAAGCGCGCCGTCAAAACTCATAGAAATTGTGTCGCTGGTGCTATCCATGTTGATTTTCATTTCATCGGGCATTTTTTCAGCAGCCAGAGATACCGGCAGCGCGGCGATGAGGTTCCAAGAAACGAGCGTTAAAAAAACCGCACTTGCTTTGATTATTCGTCTAATAAGGCTTTTTCTGTGTATCGGCATTCGTTTTTCCTCTGTTTTGTTTTAAAGTAAACCGCTTGCCTTTCACTGAGAGCGTGACACCCTCTTTTTCAATTTGAACCACCTGACCGGGGCCTAACCAACTGCCGACGTGATAAATTTTACCATTGATAATCGCCACGGGATTATTCATAGCGGAAAGAATGCCCTCGACGACCAGGGTGTCCACGGACTGTTCCATCGCGATCGTATCATCCGCAGATATATTTTCGGCTGCTTCAGTAAAGGGGTCCCGCAGCATCTTGGCCGTGTATTGCGACTCAGCGCCTTGTGCGGAATTGGACAGCAGTAACACGCCGCAAAAAAATAAAAATCCGGGCATTTTTTCCATCAGAATACGTCCTTTACTGGATAAAATAATCCCACCGCAATGGAGATTTTATATGTGTTGCTTTGCGAAGAACGGGGACGCAACGGCAACCCCGTATTCAAAACTCTGGAATCATCCAGCAGGGCGAATTCTGTATCGATGTCTACTAAAATTATTTTTGCAAACTGCTCCAGGTTTTCAACGCTGCTGACAAATTCACCCAGCTGGTGGTAATTGCCTTCCATCTCTATTCTGACCACGACCCTCTCCAAATACGTGGCCATCACCGTTTTTTCTTCGGGAACCATGGATAAAACGGTGAGTCCGGACTTGCCGGCAAGCGCGTTCAAATTATCGATAAATTTTGCCCTGTCAACGATCTTGGAAAGGCGTTGCCGATATCCGATCAATTTTTTTTCTTGCTGTAGGATATCATTAAACACGCTTTCTTTTTTTGCCAAATCGCTCCTTTGCGTCTGGATAGCGCTAATCCTGCTTAAAGAAGGCTTCACCACCATCATTCCGCCAAATAGCAAACCCGCCAAAACCGGCGCAAGAAGCATCACCAGTTTTCGATTTTTAACTTTAAGCAAAAGATCGTCGATCATCTAGTTCCCGCTTGTTCTGACGCAATCCAAAATAAATTTCGTCGCGGGCGCCCCTCTCAATGTCGCTTTTTTTGTGGACGCAAGTTTTATTTCTTCAAAACCCGTCAAAAAATCCTTGTTTTCCGATAGCCGTTGCATCAGCTCATTGATTGTTGATAATTCGTTCCCCGCTTCCGAGAAAAGCGCATAACCTTCTATGCGCAACACTAAATCACTGCTGCCGCGATTGTTGATGGCGTCATCATAATGCAACCGCGTGAGCCGAACCCGTGACGGGACGGTTTTTGCCAGTTCATTCATTTTAGTCGTCAAATAATTGCGTCTATCCAACAAAGCGGCTCCGAAAGTTGTTTTTATGATCAGCTGGGTTTTTTTCATCTGAAGATCGTTCATGGAATCTTGGATGCTGGCGCTTTCGGGTTTAGGATAGCTTGCAAATGCCCGCTGAAGCTCGTTATTTTTTGACGAAATCATGCTGGACGAAAAAACAAAAATACCCAACAGCGCTGCTGCTATGCCGATGATTTCTTTCACGGCCAAAGCCTGAAGTTGTTTTTTTTCTTCTTCCCAAGGGATGGTAGCCACGGCGGCATCAGGATGCTTCAAGTTGATCCCCTTATTTTTATCCGGCGACAGGTCAGCCAAAACAAGGCCGTAAGAAGCGGCTGTTCCGGTTGTAAGAACTTGGTCGGAGCCTGTTTTTTGCGGGAAAACAAACAACTCCACGGGCAGCGATAATTCTTTCTGCATGATCTCCCGCAGAGACTGTCGGGAGGCATCCGGCGAGGCGACGACCAAGTGAATCGTTGCAATTTTTTCATTTTTGAAATTTTCAAAAAAATAATCGAAAGAGATGCGCATTTCCGATATAAAAAAAGGGATGTCCGGCGTCACAGAGTCCTGCTGTTGCGTAAATGAAATGCGCCTGGCGAATAAAACAGAGTTTTCTTTGAATAAAATCAACTCGGCGGAACGCTGATCATCATTGGGAAAAACCATCGCTTGGACTTGACCGGTTTTTTTGGTTGATGCATGACAAAACGCCCGCACCACCGCTTGGCAGGCAAGTTCCACCCGCATTACTTTGGCGCCTGCAAGCAGGATCAGGGAGGAAATTTGGTCAACCCACTGTTTTTTGCAAGCAAAAAAAATAATTCTTGCCCTGCCCCCCACTGTTGTATCCGAATAGCGTTCATAATCGTAGTAGAGATCCTTCATATCAAACGGCACGTATTTCTGGGCTTCAAAACGAACGGCATTTTTTTCTTCTTTTTTCGGGAGCACCGGTAGATCAAAATAACGGATCATGGAGCCTTCGGCGGAAACCGCAAGTGATGCCGTTTTAGCTCGCACCCCGGCTTCCTGAAAGGAACGCTTAATTTTGTCAATAAATGGTTGATTTTTATTTGCGTCGGCGTGCATGCCGCCCAAACCTATTGTCGTAGAAAAACCCAAAGTCTCCACAGTCGATCCGTTTTCTTTGGCATTTAAAATACTCAAAGAATCCGCGTCCGCATAGACGCCCACAACGCTTTTGGTCCCAAAGACACCCATACTCTTAAAAACTCCCTCCCAGTAAATAATACCGGAGTTTATACGTGATTAATAAAAATAATGACTATTAGTAAACTCTTAGTGAATATTTTATCATAATCATACATAAAGTATAGCAAAAAAAAGGCTTCTAGGGAGACCCAAAAGCCTTGGCAGGTTGAATAGGAGGGTAGATTGTAATAAATTAACTGCTATTTTCGTCGCCTAAAACAAATTCTGGCTCTAAAATGGGTTGGTAGTTAGTAGGTCCCGCAACAGGAAATGTCAGCGCTTCAGAAACTCCAACGGCCGTTCGTTTAACCGCATTGGCACCGCCGTACAAAGGTCCCCAAGTAACTCCCGCCCAAAAACCCTTTTCTTGTCCAACGGATTGAATCCCCTTAAACAGTTCCATCCAACCAAATCCCACATTGGCGATCCCGCGTCCGAGTTTTCGTGTTGCACCCATGACGGGATCAGTTCTGGCAATGTCGCTCGGCGTCTGCTGATAGGATAATGCGTTTGACGACACGCAGACGAGTAAAAGAACAAACGGGGGCAACCTCTTCATTCAAAACCTCCTATGTTTGACAAATAACTTCAACGAGGATCCTCTTCCGGATCTTCAGTGTCCTCTGGGTCCTCTTCCGACTCTTCTTCTGGTTCCACAGGCGGTGAGACCCAGCCTCCTTTACCAATCTCGGGATCTTGAGCTGCCGACGTTTGGTCTAAATTTTTAAAAAACTCCTCCGGCGTCATATTTTTGAGCTCGCTCTTAAATCTCTCGATATCTTCCTTGGTGATCGGTTTTTCAATAATGCGGCATTTTTTTAAAACTTTTTCATCAATAAAAATCGGGCAATGAATCCGTACGGCCAAAGCCAAAGAATCCGAGGGGCGCGCATCCAGCGATAGGATTTTACCATTCACTTGAATATAAATTAAAGCATAGTAACTGTTTTCTCTCAAATCGTTGATAATAACTTTCTCCACTGTCGCGCTCAGCAATGCCAACAGGTTGACCATGAGATCGTGCGTCAGCGGACGGGGAAATTTTTCCCCTTGAAGTTCCAACGCGATCGCATTACCCTCGTTGACGCCAATCCAAATCGGGACCAAACGCGTTTTTTCCACGTCTTCCAACACCACCACGTACTGCGGCAGCGGAAACAGAGACACGAGAGACACGATTCTGGCTTCTTTGATCATGGCGCTTTCTATTTTAAGTCCTTGGCACTTTTTTATCAAGAAACGCTTTACCAAAAAAAGCTTCGGCGTTTCGGATACGTTTTTGAGCGGAGGGGTGATCGTACAATAAAATTTCTTCCCACGCTGAGGGATTGGGATTGGAAAGATTTAAATCCGATAATTTTTGCATCAAGGAAACAAAAATGATTTTTGAGGGAAAAACCGTCCAGGCAAAACAGTCCGCCTCATTTTCGTAACCACGCGATAGTCCATTTTTAAAAGGTCCCAGCAGCACTCCCGAGATCAAGCCGAGCAACGAAAGTGCCGGCAGAATCTTCACATCAGAAAAAGAGGACACCCCAAACGCCTGAGCGAGTTTCGATGAAACATGAAACAAGAAATAAAATCCCACTAGTGAGATAAAAAAATCTATGATCAAACCCTTAAAAAGATGTCGTTTGACGTGGTGCCCCACTTCGTGCGCAAGCACCATTTTGATTTCATCGGAAGAAAAATTTTTTAGCAGCGTGTCTCCCAACAATACGCACCGCGAACCCGCAAAGCCGGTCAAGGCCGCGTTGGCTTTTATCGTTTTTTGAGATAAGGCAATTTCGTATAGCCCCAGCACGGGGAAGTGAAGTTGTCTGCACCAGGCGGATAATTCTTGCCGCAGCGATTCGGGAGACAGTAGTTTCACCTGATAAAAAAGAGGCAGGATCAACTGGGGAAAAACAACGCTCAAAACCACTGAAAGAAGAAGCCAAGCGCTAGCCATCCAAATCCACCAATGAGCTGGAGAAAATTCGACTCCCCAAAAGAAAAAACTGGCTGTTCCGACGAATAATAGCAATGACAACGCGCTTTTTTTGGCCGCGTCCGTAAGCCATGCCCGGAGCGTTTGCGTGGATAAATTATATTTTTTTTCTAGAAAGTACCCTGAAAGGATGGAAAACGGAAACCCGACCATTTCAAGAAAAACAAAAAAAATTAAAAAATAAATCCAATGGGCCACCCACCGGTCACCGGACACCATTCCCGCGACCTGTGTCATCGCTGTGGAGAAACCCGAAAACAAAAAAAACGCAAGCATCGAAGCCTGCCAGAATAGGCCCGAGAAATGGAAAAGAATTCTACTGCGATGGTATGCTTTAGCGCCCGTTGGCATCATTCGCCGGACGACCAGAGAATTCCCACGATGCTTTTGGCATCACAAATGAGACCGCGACGGATCATCTCACGCGCTTTTTTTACCGAAACCACCTCGTGCTCAATCCACTCGTCATGATCTAGTTTTTTTCGGCCCAATAATAGGCCTTCGGCGCGATACAGCGTCATGATTTCGTCGCTGATGCCGGGCGCCGGAAAAAATCGCGTTAGATAAGTCCAAGTGCTTGCCTTGAAACCAGTTTCCTCTTCCAGTTCTCTTTTGGCACAGCGCAAAGCAGTCTCATTTTTTTCGAACGTTCCGGCCGGAATTTCCCAAAGATTGCCGCGTGCGGCATATCGAAACTGCTTCAACAAAATCAGGTGTTTTTTATCCACATAAGGAACAATGACCACCGCGCCCGGATGACGCACCAACTCCCGAGTCACCAGTTTATTTTTGGCAATGTTTAAAATAAAACGGTCTTTGACCAGACAAATGATTCGTCCCCGATAAAGCGTTTTAGATTCGATCAGACGGTAAGGAAATTTGGAAAGCACGAGCGGTTTTATTGGATTTCGAGGACCGAATCCATTCCGCCGTAAGGGTTTTGTTCCAAATGCTCGTTGCGAGGATCGGTGATCCAACGCCCATCCACCACAAACTTGTAACGATAGTGGCCCGAATCCAAATGCAGTTTTTTTTGCCAAAAACCCTCTTCTTTCTGCCACAGAAGGGAGTCGTTAGAAATTGACCACTGATTGAAGTCGCCCACCAAATGCACTTCTCGGGCACCCTCCACCTGAATCGTGAAATCTCTGAGCGGCCCCTTGTTAACGATCGGCTCCAAGGAACCCAACAGTGGCGCCTGGTCTGAGAAATTTTTATCGATGATTTCCTGCGCCAACATCATGTAGTCCAGGGTGGCGCGAGATTTAGGTTGATGTGCCAACAGCGGAACGCCCTTGGCCTGTGATTCTTTTACGGCCACACTGCTGTGGATAGAGCTGTTCAAAATTTGTTCTCCAAAAGCTTGCGTGATTTCCTGCATCATGTATTTTGAAAAATTGGTCCTGGCATCCACCAACGTCGGCAAAGCGTAAACTTTGGGAGTGTGCTGCAATTTGACGCGAATAAGCTCGATCATGCTTAGAAGTTTGTCCACTCCCATAAGCGAAAATGAGCTTAGCTCAATAGGCACGATCACCGCTTGACAAGCACGAAGCGCGTTGAAAGTCAAAAAACCAAGGCTTGGCGGGCAGTCAATCACCACGGCTTCGTAGGGAAACGACAAGCGCAGCAACGCTTGGTACAACTTGGAGACGGACTCGTCTTTATTCGTGAATTCCTGTTCAATGGTGCTGAGCAAAATATGAGACGGCGCCAAATCCAGCCGATCATGAATCGGCAAAATCACATCTTCAAAAAACAGTTTACGATTGTCGGCTTGTTCTGTCAAAATATTGTACAAGGAGCGGTGAGCCTTGTCGCCTCTGACTCCCAATCCGAATGTTGCATGCGCTTGCGGGTCCAAATCAACGAGCAAGGTTCGTTTTCCTAGAGCCGCAAACGAAGCTGAGAGATTGATGGCGGTCGTTGTTTTTCCGCACCCGCCTTTTTGATTGGCTATCGCGATGATTTTCATATCCTTACCGTCTCCATTAGTTTGAAAAACTGATATCGTCGATCAAAACTGCACCTTTACGAAATTCCACGTTCCACGCTTCCAACACAAAGGCAACTTCTCTCACCGTTGTCCAATCCGTCAGGTTTAAATTCTTAAGCGCCACAGAGACCTTTTGCCAATCGGAATTGACGTTGCGTACAAAGTAAACGGCTTTTTCATTCTTGCGATTGACGACGGTCAGCTTCACAATCCCGGGATAGGCGCTATTCATGCCGCGGATTGAAAAATTTAAAAGACCATATTTTGACGCGTTGAGCGGAATATCAATCGCAAATGTTTTCGTCGCCGGGAACGGAT
>CAZVNB010000025.1:0-19752 GCA_964628355.1 uncultured Planctomycetia bacterium
CATATTGCCGCGCCTTTTCTGAAAGAGGCGGGAGTTTCTCACGCCATTTTCTTTGATGTGTCGGAGTTGAACGTGAACGGTTCTTTGGTGAAGCGTTTTGTGATACAGGTCGAGAAGCTTTTGGCAGCGGGCATTACTCCCTTGATTCCTGCCGATCAGTCTTTGCCTGGAAAAACCCGCCCAAATATAGGCACCTTTACTCTGGTGAAAGGTTTGGAGGCGCTTGAGAGTGCCATTGAAACCCGAACTACCAGCGGTTCAAACGATTACTCGACGGTGATTTTAGCCGAGCTATCTGCCAGTGAAAGGGCAACGTTTGCATCCAAATACACAGCCGCAAAAATTCGAACGCTCAATGTGTCCGTTTTGCTGCCCATTCAAGAAGTCCGTGAAGTGCGGCTTTTGTCTCAGGGTGCCAGGTTATCTTCGACCTCCATTGAAAACAAAATCCAAGTCATAGAAACCGGAGGAAAAATTGCCACAGCAGATATACTGAATTTTTCCGTGTCGGTTTATGACGCTACCAAACGAATCGGACGGATCGCGGTGGGGGATTCTGTTCTGGATATCAAAATCAACCCGGTAAATAACGCTTTGCTCATTTATGGTCTGGAGAGTAATCCTGTCGAAATTAGTAATTACAAATTAACGGTTTTGAAAGGCCGCCAAGAGAATAAATCACAAGTGAATGTTTCCATGTCCGAGCTGAGGCAGGCTTTGGATCAGGACGTAACCGGTATTAATGCCGTTCTTGGAGAGATAGACCAGTCCCAACCCGTGGTAGCGGAAATTGATCTGACGGGCTTTAATAATGAAGATTCCAAGAAACTGGTGTTCCCTCTGCTTGTTAGAGAGCTCAATATTGCTCGCAAGCAAAACGCGGTATTCCTGCTTAAAGGAGACGCAAGTGCTGTGAACGAAGTTTTGGAGCAAGCGAACAACTTGTATCAGGCCAAACAAGACTTTATTTATTCCGACGAAAAAGAATTACCCCAAAGCTACAAAAACGCCAAGCGGATTTCCGTCGTGGCCGTTGATGACAAACAAGCGCCTGAATTTCAAGAAGGACGATATTTTGTGGTGAAAGCCCTGCAGAGAGGGGAAATCCCTGATTTCCGGGCGATATTTAAAATGTCTATTTTTGAAGCCAGGATCGAAAAGCTTGAAACTTCCAATCCGCTGTTTATCAGATTCCGGGACGCCTACCGGATTCTATTGGGAGATCAGGATATAAATGTCGGTGAATTTATCTCCGTGTTATCCGGCCAAGAAAAGAATCCTACGATTATCCTCAAGTACGCCATCGCGCCTCATCCAATCCCATTGGAGAACATCATCCGCATGTACCAGATGATGATCAAAATGGCGGAGCAGGCGGCGTAGCCCACCAAAAGCTGGTTGACCGAATGTCACGGTGGCACGGGATGGTGCGGGGTTACAGGTGCCTATATTTAACTTTACAAATAGTCAGACTAAATGTATAGTTTAGTTTATGATAGAAAGACCTCATTGGAAGAAACGAATCGAAGATGCCTGGAAAGAAGTCCCGATTGTCTGGCTTTCGGGGGTCCGGCGGTCGGGCAAGACGACACTCGCCCAAAGTCTTAGAAATCCCAAAGAGATTCTTTATATCAATTGTGATCTTCCGGTCACGGAAGACCGTGTACGCGACCCGGAGCTTTTCTTCCGAAGCTGTGAAAAACCCGTTGTTATTTTTGACGAAATCCATCAGCTTCAAGACCCAAGCCGTCTTCTCAAAGTAGGGGCAGATTTATTCCCCAAGCTTAAAATTTTGGCCACGGGATCATCCACGCTTGCCGCAAGCAAAAAGTTTCGCGATACTCTGACCGGCCGCAAGCGCCTTGTCCATCTCTTGCCGGTCCTTTGGACAGAACTAGAAACGTTTTCATGCAAGGACGTTTCAAGGCGGTTTTTTCAAGGCGGTCTTCCGCCCGCTCTTTTGTCAGACTCGAAAAATCCATCCTTTTACAGGGAATGGCTTGACTCCTTTTTTGCTCGGGATATTCAAAAGCTTTTCTCATTCCGTGACGCGGATAAATTCAATTCGCTTTTTGAATATCTTCTCAAACAAAGCGGGGGACAGATTGAAACTTCCCGAGCGGCCTCCGAGCTTAAAATCAGCCGCTTGACGGTTGAAAATCATTTGAAAGCGCTTGAGATCACGCATGCGGTTACGAGCATCCGCCCTTTTTTTGGCGGCGGTCATAAGGAAATTATCAAGATGCCCAAAATTTACGGGTTCGATACGGGGTTTGTCACCTTCGTTCGGGGGTGGGATCCTTTAAGACCACAAGATCACGGCATCTTGTGGGAGCACTTGGTTCTTGAATATTTGCAGGCGGTGCTTCCGAATGAAATGATACGCTACTGGCGCGACAAGGCGGGGAGAGAAATAGATTTTGTTTTGGCCAGACGTCGAGATCAAGTGGATGTCATTGAATGTAAATGGAACTCCTCCGATTTTGACGCTTCGGCACTCAAAGTTTTCCGGTCATATTATCCCAAGGGAGAGAATTATCTTGTGAGTCCCTTGGCGGGAGAGAGTTACTTGAAAAGCTTCGGAAAATTGACCGTCAAGATTTGTAATCCTTCCAGAATAGCATGAAGTGGGAAAAAGGTTATTCCGGCGTTCTTTGGAAGAAAAGCGGAGCAGGCGGCGTAGAAAAACGTTTACTGGGTGGAAGTAAAGCCGCTTATTGAGGTATAATGTCGCCATGGACATTGTAAATCCCCCGCGTCGCTGCTTGCGATGGGGGAGCATCGCATTCATGGTCGGCATTCATTTGGCTGCTGTCATCGGCCTTCCGGTTTACGTTTATTTTTACGGACTGTCCATGCCAACGGTGGCGTTATTTGTCTTCTACGTGTTGGCCACCTCTTTTTCCATCACCGTCGGCTACCATCGTTTTTTCGCTCACACGACTTTCAAAGCAAGCCCTATTCTGCAATTCTTGATTTTATTTTTCGGCGCGGCGGCGTTTGAACAGTCCGCGCTCAAATGGGCTTCGCAGCACCGGCGGCATCATCAATACACCGATACCGAGAACGATCCGTACAATATCAAAAAAGGCTTTTTTTACGCGCACATGGGCTGGATCATGTTTTGGAAGCATTCGGTGAATTATGACAACGTCAAAGATTTACAGAAAAGCCGGATGGTGATGCACCAGCATCGGCATTACCAATGGTGGTCCATGGTTGCCGGGGTTGTTTTGCCTTTGCTGATCGGCGGTTTGGGAGGAGATTTCGCGGGCGCGCTTTTTTTTAGCGTGGCGGCGCGCGTGACGATTGTGTTTCACTCCGCTTTTTTCATCAATTCGTTTGCGCACGCTTTTGGAACCAAACCGTACGATCCGAGTTCCAGCGCGCGTGACAATTGGTTTGGCGCCGTTCTCACCAACGGCGAAGGGTATCACAATTTTCATCATAAATTCCCCAACGATTACCGCAACGGCGTGCGTTGGTACCATTGGGACCCTTCCAAATGGGCGATCTGGGTTTTTTCGCACTTGGGTCTGGCTTGGGATTTAAGAAAAACTCCGTCCAATCAAATCCGTGAGGCAAGAATTGCCGTTGCCAAAAATATTGCGGTTCCGGAAAATGAATCGGTGGCCGAAGCTGTTTATTCGTCCTAAATAATTTTTGTAATCTCCTTCTGACATGAAAAAGTTTTTGATCGCGATTCCGGTGGTTTTGCTTTGTGCGGCAACCGGACTCGGTATTTTTATCGCAACATTCAATGTCGACCGTTACTGTCCTGTCGTGGCGCAAAAAATTTCCCAAGTGCTCGGCCTGCCGGTGGAATTGTCCCGCCTGTCCCTGGTTTGGAAAAATGGCCTCGCCGTGCGTCTTGAAAATTTTTCCGTTTATTCCGGTCCGGACAAAAAAAATAAATTAATCCAATTTCCCCAGGCCAGCGCCATTGTCCGGTGGATGCCTTTGTTTCGCAAAGAAGTTCAGATTCGTTCCGTCAATCTCCTTGAGCCCGTGTTTCGACTCGCGCGAAATAACGACGGCAGCGTGCAAGGCCTCGGCGGAGCTGTGCCGGAGACTTCGTCCGTGCACCCTGGCGGACCCGTTGGCGGCAAGCCTGCCTTATTTTCAGTGGATATTTTCGAGATTGAAAACGGACAAGTGTATTTTGACGACTCGTTGTCGGTGCGTGATCTCGAAGTAAAAGTAAAAAATTTTTCCCTGACACAACCTTTCTCGTTTGATGCGGCGGGGGCTTTTTTTAGCGTCAAACAAAATATGCGCGCCAGCGGCAGGCTGAAACTTCCACAAGCCGGTAAAAAGGGTTTTTTGGAAAAGGTCATATTGCAGGCCGGTTTGGCCGATTGGGATTTGGTGAAACTTGGCCAAGTATTTGGCGCAGTAAAAGCCGCGGGGCTTGAGGGAAACTTAGGGGGAAAAATCGAGCTTCGATGCGATTATGCGGACCTTGAGCCACGGTTCTTAAATAATCTTCAGGCTTCCGTGAAGTTTCAAAACGGCGCCATGAAATTACGAAACCTAAAAAGCCCGTTTGAAAAAATCCAACTCAATGCGCAAATATCCGGTGACAATTTGCAGATTGAAAATTTTTCCGCAAACTTTGCCGGGGGTGTTTTAAAAGCTTCCGGCACGGCCCAGCAGTTTCAAGCGCAGGGGATTTCTCTGGCCATCGAGGATTTGTCTCCACAGCTCGGTGGGCGTTTGTCGCTAGATTTTAAAGGGGGTGCTCGCAGCTGGCGATGGTCTGGAATTTCTCAAACGCTTTCCGGTCAGGGGCATCTCAGCCTTGAAGACGGCGTGCTGTTGAATTACAACCTGTTACGGGAAGTGATTCAAAAAATTTCCATCATTCCCAGAGCGGAACGTGTTCTGCAAGAGCAGTTGCCGGATTTTTATAAGGCCAAACTCGGAGAGCCGAACACGATTTTAAAGCCGATCGATGTCTCCTTCCAGGCGCAGAACGGAAAAATGTTGTTCGATCGTTTAGTGCTTGCGACCGATCTTGTTTCGCTCGAAGGTTCCGGCGAATTGGGTTTAGATAAAACCATTCGCATTAAAGCCAATTTACGGCTGGACCAGGAGTTATCTGGCGTCATGATCCATGCCGTGCCTCAGATCCAATTTTTGACCGATTCGCGGGGGAGGGTGGAAATTCCGGTGCAAATCAACGGACGGTTGCCTCAAATCAGCGTGTTGCCCGACAAAGATTATCTGACTCAAAAGCTGTTCGCTTCGACGGCGCAGCAATTTGTGACGTCTCAGGTGCGTAATTTGCTTGACAAACCGGCGGCTGCTGGAGAAGCTGGACTGGATTTCAAAAATCTTTTGAATCGGGCCATCGGCAATACAAGCCCACAGGACAAACAATAATGAACGATACCGTCGCTCAAGGCACACAAAAAATCCAAGAAGGAATCCAGATGGCGCAAAAACTCGGAGACCTGGCCGTCGAGTCTCTCGTAAAGTACGGTTTCCAGGTATTCGGCGGCATTGTCATTTTATTTATTGGCTTTAAGATTGCCAACTGGGCGGCGCGTCTTTTCACCAATTTTGGCCATAAAAAGAAATTTGACATCACGCTGACAAAATTTTTAGCCAACATCATTCGCGGCGCCATTCTCGTTTTTGTGGCGCTGATGGCCATCGAAAAGTTCGGTGTTACGATCAATCCGCTTATCGCGGCGGCTAGCGCCATGATTTTTGGCGCAAGCTTTGCGATCCAAGCACCACTGTCGAACTACGCGGCTGGCCTGATGGTGATCTTGACCAGGCCCTTTGTTGTGGGGGACACCATCAAGGTTAAAGGTTTTAGAGGGGTCGTGGAGGAAGTGAAACTACCCTGCACGATACTTTCTACCGAAGACGGAGAAAAGATCACGATCCCAAATAAGGAAATCGTGGGAGAAATACTTTGGAATTCCGCCAAAAATACGGTGGTGGAGAGAACCATCGGCATCAGTTATGCCGATGACCCACAAAAGGCGGTCGATATTATTCGTGAATCGTTAAGCAAGCAGCCCAAAGTTCAACAAATTCCCGCTCCGCAGATCGGGATTGAATCATTCGGCGATTCGTCGATCAATATCGGAATACGGTACTGGGTGTCGACCAAGGAATATTATCACGTGATGTACGCAGTGAACCTGGTTATTTACCGCGCTATCCAAGACGCGAAAATCATCATTCCCTATCCTCAAAGGGAAGTCCGTATAATTTCCAAATAACGGGCAAAGGAGGTTTCGATTGGTACGACGAAGCCTGATCGTTTTTTTGGGCTTTTTTGTTTGTTTTGCCAATTCCGCATTTTCAAGCTCCGATATTCGGGCTCAAAATGGGCTTTTTCCGGATGAGATTATTTCGGCGGATGGGTTGAAAGAGGCGTTTGACCGCCATGAAAGTTTTATTTTATTCGACGCCCGAAACAAAGAATCCTTTGAAAGTGCGCACATCCAAGGCGCCGTTTTACCGTGTACCGACGAATACCGTCAAAAGGAAGCGTTGTTCAAGAACGGGCTTGTACCGCACGCTCCTGATCCGGAGAAGGCACTGGAAACGGCAACGCAAAAATACTCCTCCAATACGCCGATTGTCACCTATTGCAATGTAGGTTGCCATGCCAGCGCGATGCTGGCTGTTCGTTTAAAGCAGTTAGGATTCACAAACGTGAAATCGATGGAAGAAGGTTTTCAAGCCTGGGAGAAAAAAGGATATCCCGTGGCCAGAGCGTCCTCATGAAACAAAAAAAAGCCATTGGCGCTTCCATTTTGGTCGCCGCCCTTGGGTATTTTGTCGATATTTACGACCTCATTTTGTTCAGCGTCGTACGTATCAAAAGTCTGAAAGCTATTGGCGTGGCCGAGACGGAACTTCTCACGCAAGGTGTTTTTCTGCTGAACATGCAAATGGCAGGAATGTTGGTGGGTGGAATTTTGTGGGGGATTTTGGGAGACAAAAAAGGACGCTTGTCGGTTCTTTTCGGATCTATTTTTCTTTATTCCGCGGCTAATATTGCGAATGCTTTTGTGGTTTCCGTGCCCGCGTATGCGGCGTTGCGTTTGATTGCGGGCATCGGCTTGGCTGGCGAGCTGGGTGCTGGCATTACTCTGGTGAGCGAGGTGATGCCGAAAGAAACGCGCGGTTATGGCACGACGATCGTTGCGACGATCGGGATTCTGGGGGCTGTGGCGGCTGCGCTTATCGGGGATATGTTCGACTGGCGCACTGCTTATCTCATTGGCGGAGGGCTGGGAATTTTACTTCTTTTTCTCAGAATCGGCGTGTTCGAGTCGGGCTTATTCAATGAAATTAAAACCAGAAACGTGCGTCGAGGCAGTTTTTCCATTATTTTTCAATCCGCGAAAAGCACGATCAAGTATTTTTGTTGCATTTTAATGGGCGCGCCTATATGGTTTGTGATCGGGATTTTGATCACATTCTCACCGGAATTTGGCAGAGCGCTGAAAATGCCCGAAGTTCCGGATCCGGGGAAAGCGGTGATGTTTGCGTATCTGGGCTTGGCACTTGGGGATTTTGTCAGCGGATGTCTGGCGCAGTTTTTGAAAAGTCGGAAAAAAATTGCAAAAATCTTCATCATTTTTACGGGTATTTTTGTCGCTACTTATTTGATGAATCAAAAGGCCAGTCTGGCTGTATTTTATGCCAATTGTCTGGGACTCGGTTTTTCTGTCGGGTATTGGGCGGTGTTTGTGACGATTGCCTCCGAACAGTTTGGCACGAATATCCGTTCCACGGTGACCACCACGGTGCCGAATTTTGTGCGCGGCTCCATGCTGCTGCTTACTTTTGCATTTCAACAGCTCAAGCCCCACTTGGACGTGATTGGCAGCGCCGCGGTGGTGGGGGCGCTGACATTGATTGTCGCTTTTGTATCCGTCAGTCTATTGAATGAAACACACGGAAAGGACTTAAACTATGTCGAATGAACCCTCCGACCCATTGGATTTTATTCTGCTTATTGCGCATGAAATTCGGGCGCCGCTGGGCATCGTCAAAGAAAGCATCGCGCTGGTGGTGGACAAAGTCCTTGGGAAAACCAATGAAAAACAGCAGCACGTACTGCTTACGGCCAAGAAAAATGTGGATCGCATCGATCGTGTGATCATGAATCTCGTGGACATTGCAAAACTGGATGCCGGAAAAATGCGATTACAAAAAGAGACAATGGACTTGATGAGTGTGATCCGACATGTATTGGATTCTTTTCATGATACGACCGATTTGCTTGGACTTCAACTGAAAGCCGTGGCGCCGCGCGAGCGGGTGGAGGTGTTCGCGGACAAACAAAGAGTAGCCACTGTGTTGAAACATTTGGTAGGAAATGCCGTAAAGTTTACCCATCAAGGGCATATCGAGGTCATTGTCGAGGAGTCCGGTGGTGAAGTAAAATGCGCCGTGCAGGACACCGGCATTGGGATTTCCAAAGAAAATTTGCCGAAGCTGTTTGGAAAATTTCAGCAACTGGATTGGGTGCCGGGTGGCGGTGAAAAAGGAATGGGTTTGGGTTTGGCGATTGCCAAGGGGATCGTGGAATTGCATGGGGGGCGCATCCGCGTGGAAAACCAGCCGACCAAAGGTTGCAAATTTACCTTCACTTTACCTAACGCTCCACGAAACGGATAAGGAGCCAAGTGCTTTTGTGAACAAGAAAAAAATTTTGATCGTAGACGATGAAACCGAAATGGTGGAAATGGAAACAACGCGTCTAAAGGCGTCCGGCTATGAGGTCATGGCGGCGTATGACGCTCAAAGTGGCCTGCAAAGGGCGCGTCAGTGGATGCCGGACTTGATTATTTTGGACATTATGCTGCCACAAATGGATGGGTATCAGGTTTGCGCCATCTTAAAAAAAGATGCGCAATGCCAACGCATCCCAATTATTTTGGTCAGCGCCATGGATCAAAAATACGATAAGGACCTGGGAAAAAAAGTTGCCGCGGATTTTTATTTCATGAAACCTTTTGAGCCATCGGTTTTACTGGCAAAAATTAAAGAACTCGTTCGACTTAAAAATTAGTCATATCTCATTGTAAATAAATAAGTTATAATAATACAAGGTGCGATATTTGTGCCCATCGCAAAAAATGGGATATTTACGCCTTCGTGTTTGTTACGCATTTTATAGCCGCCGAAGCCAATTCGGGCTTTTTTTTGATTTAGAATTCTCGATAGAATTCTCGATAAATCCTCCTCTAGAATAAAGTCCTTTACCGGAGTATAATAACCGCGTTTAACTTCAATCTTCGGAGACAGTTATGCTTCGGGCGGCGATCGGTGTAGACATTGGAGGAACCAGCGTCAAGCTGGGTTTGGTAAGCGAGAAGGGAAAAGTGCTGTTGCGCGATTGTTTTTTGACGCCTAAAGGCTCCGGTCACCAAGAACTTCTAGGCAAACTTGTCACGCATGCGGAAATTCTAAAAAAAGAAGCCAAACATCGCAAACTGAAACTGGCAGGCATCGGTATCGGAGCGCCGGGCCCCATCGATGTGAAGCGCGGTTTTGTTTATTTTTTTCCGAATATTCCCGGTTGGAAAAACACTCCTCTTAAAAAAATCCTGAAGAAAAAAATAAAAATTCCCGTGTTTGTGGACAACGACGCCAACGCAATGACCTGGGGTGAGTTTTGCTTTGGAGCGGGCAAAGGCGCAAAAAATATCATCGCGTTGACATTAGGCACCGGAGTCGGCGGCGGCATCGTGATGAACGGAAAACTTTTTCACGGCCCGCATTTTTCCGCCGGCGAGATCGGCCATATGGTGATCGATCCCAACGGACCGCTTTGCGGCTGCGGTAACCGCGGATGCATCGAGACTTTTGTGGGAAACGGGTATTTCATCAAAGACATACAAGAACGCCTGAAAGCGGGTGGTAGTAGTATTTTAAATCAATGGATCACCCAACAACACCGGGAACTCACGCCTAAGCTGGTGCAAGAGGCCGCCCGGCAGGGAGACAAATTGTCCCAAGACCAGTGGAAGAAAACCGGCGATTACTTGGGCACAGCGCTGGTTGGACTGGTCAACTTACTCAACCCAGAGCGTATTATTCTGGGCGGCGGAATGGCCCTGGCGGGGTCTCCGATTTTCCAACCCGTCAAGGTGACCCTCAAGAAAAAAGCTTTCCCGATAGCTGCCCGGTTTGTTAGAGTAGTGCCGGCAGCGTTGGGTGTGGATGCAGGCTTGGTCGGCGCCGCAGCACTGGCTATTTCCTCGTAGGTCAATCAGTGGAGATCGGCGTTCGCATGCTTTTTTTTTATAGAATATTTGGTTTGGCTCTGGTTATTTTCTTCTTCCCCTCTTTAAAAAGTTTTGCCGAAGATTCCCCGGCACTTCCGATTCAAGTCAAAGGCGATACGGTGGAGTATTTTCAAGAAGGGCAAAAAGCCGTTGGCAAGGGGCACGTGACCGTCGATTACCAGGGCGCTCATTTGGAAGCGGACACGATCACTGTCTATATGAACACCAAAATGGCCACGGCCGAGGGCCATGTGACGTTGGCGCAGAAAGGAAGCACGTTCAAAGGCGAACGGGCCGAGTACGATTTTCAGAAAAAAGTCGGCCGTGTCGACAAGATGGACGGTTCGATTCAGGACACGTATTATGGAAAAGCGCAAAAAATCGAGAAAGTGGAAGAAAATCATTACCGCATTGTCGACAGTTATGTTTCAACCTGCTGCGGCGATAATCCCTTTTATAAACTGTCCGCGCATCACATTGATTTTTATCCCGATGACAAAGTGATCATCCGAAACGCAATTCTTTTTATCCGGAACATTCCGATACTTTTTATTCCTTATTACGAGCAACCATTCGTGGATTTTGACCGTTTTCCCGTCCACCTGGTGCCGGGCAAGCGCGCCGAATGGGGCGCTTTTCTTCTCAGCAAATGGCGCTACAATCTCGTCAATCGGCCGGCGCTGACCGTGAAGGGCAATGTGCTGTTGGATTATCGTGACAAACGCGGATTCGGCACCGGCCTTGAAAATTTTTACCACGGGGAGAAAATCGGCCATGGCGCTGTCCGCATTTATTATGCCAATGACAACAACCCGCCCACAGAGGCCAACCAGCCCGGGAATGTTAACTCGAACCGTGATCGCTACCAATGGCGCCATCAGTCGAAGATCGGCGAATCGACGACTCTCACCACCGAATGGAACAAATTGAGCGACAAGGATGTCGTGAAAGATTTTTTCTACCACGAGGAGTACGAAAAAGATGTGTTGCCGGACAACTATATTTCGATAATCACGGCCAAACCGGAATACACGTTCAGTGTTTTGGATCGTGAACGCTTGGATGACTTTTATACCGCCGTGGAACGGAGCCCCGAACTTCGTTTTGACACGCACAATCGCCCCTTTGCGGATACACCCTTTTATTTACGCCAGGAAGTACAATTTTCGAATTTAAAAAAAACGGCGGAAAAGTCCGACACTTCGACCGATCTTGTGCGACTGGATATGAACCACACCGTGTCCTATGCGGCGCGGGTCGGCGACGTTTCCGTAACACCGCGCATTGGCACACGCCATACTTTTTATTCGCGTGACATAGACGGCGATCGTGATTTAATCCGAGGCACGATCGAACCGGGAGTTGACGTCAGCACGCATTTTTACAAGACATATGATGTCTATATCAAAGCGCTGGGGCTCGACGTCAACCAGATGCGGCACATTGCGACTCCGACATTGAGTTACAATTATCGCCCGAATCCAACCACCCCGCGCACGTTGCTGCAGCAGTTTGACGCTCTGGATGCTATTGATAAACAGAACTTCATACGCCTTAATTTCGAGAATAAATTACTGGTCAAAAATCACGCCGATAGCGGCGAGCTTCACTCCCGCGAATTTGCCCGCGTCGTGCCTTTTTTGGATTTGGACATGCATACGGGACGGCTTGAAAATGTGGGACTCGATGCCGAACTTCGGCCGTACACGTGGCTGGGCCTGGAAGCGGACACCACCTACGACGCAAACACGCGCGATTTTGATACCGCCAATTTTGACATTTATTTCACCAAGGGCGGGTGGAAGGTGGCTTTGGGTCAGCGTTATGTGCAGGATCAATCAAGCCAAACGACCGCTGAGATCCGTCTTAAGCTCAATGACGAGTGGGAGTTTAAGGTTTATGACAGGTATGAATTCGAAGAAGGCGCTTCGAAGGAATTTGAGTTCACCGTTTCAAAGGCATTTGATTGCGTGATCGCGGATTTCACTTATAACCGTCGTGAAGGGGATACGTTTTATTTTGTGTTTCGGTTGAAAGCCTTCCCCTCGGCGCCATTTAGCTTAAGTCAGTCTTACAATCATCCGAAAGCATCTTCACAACTTTAAGAAAAAAAGGGGGGTAAGTTCGATGAAAATAGCGGTGGTAGGTGCGGGCTACGTTGGCTTGGTGTCGAGCGCGTGTTTTGCCAGTCTCGGCAATCAGGTCATTTGCATCGACATCGATGTGAAAAAAATTACGATGCTGAAAAAAGGCCACCTGCCGATTTATGAGCCCGGCCTTGAGGAGCTGGTCAAGCAGAGCATAAAAAATGAAAATCTTTCGTTTACGACGGACCTGCGCTTAGCGGTCAGGAAGTCCGATGTGATTTTCATCGCGGTGGGCACTCCTCCACGGCCCAATGGAGAGGCCGACTTGAGCTTTGTCGAAAATGTGGCGCGCGCGATCGCAAAGGAATTGAATATTTACAAGCTCATCGTCGAAAAAAGTACCGTGCCGGTGCAAACCGGCGAGTGGATCGAGAAAACGCTGAGGCGTTATGCGAAAAAAGGCGCGCAATTTGACGTGGCGTCCAATCCTGAGTTTCTGCGCGAGGGCAGCGCGGTGCAGGATTTTATGAACCCGGACCGCATTGTGCTGGGTGTCGAGTCTAAAAAAGCCAAAGAAATTTTGAACGACCTGTACAAGCCGCTGAAAGCGCCTATGGTGTTTACCGACATCAAAAGCGCCGAGATCATCAAGCACGCGTCCAATTCGTTTCTGGCGACGAAAATTTCTTTTATTAACGCCATTAGCCGTGTTTGCGAGCTGGCCAAGGCGGATGTGGAGCAGGTGGCGATTGGCATGGGTCTTGACCGCCGTATCGGAAAAAACTTTCTCAATGCCGGCATTGGTTTCGGTGGATTTTGTTTTCCGAAGGATTTGAGCGCCTTTGTCCGAATTTCGGAGAAATTGGGTTATGATTTCGAACTTTTGAAGACGGTGCAAACCATCAATGAAGACCAGAAAAAACTTTTTGTGCGCAAGATCGAGGAGGCAATCTGGAACTTCAGCGGAAAAACGATTGGCATTTTGGGGCTGGCATTCAAACCAAATACGGATGACATGCGTTTTGCGCCCAGCGTGGACATCATTGCGGATTTGCAGTCTCATGGCGCCAAAATCAAGGTGTTTGATCCTCATGCCATGGGACGAGCCAAGGAGTTGTTGACGAATGTGCAATTTTGTGCGGACAGTTATTCGGTATGCAAAAACAGTGATTGCCTCGTGATCTTGACCGAATGGAACGAATTCAAAGAGCTGGATCTCAAAAAAGTAAAAAAACTTTTGAGCCAGCCTGTGATTATTGACGGCCGCAACATTTACGAGCCCGCCGAGATGAAAGAATTAGGGTTTCGCTATTTTTCGATCGGTAGGGCTTAAAGTCGCGGGAGAAAATAATGACCGATGATTTGAAAGGGATCGTGCTAGCCGGTGGTTTGGGGCGGCGGCTGGGGCCGCTCACCAAAATTACGAACAAACACCTTCTTCCTATTTACAATCAACCGATGATCTACTATCCGATCTCAAGGCTCACCGAGGCCGGCATCAAGGATATTTTGGTGGTGACGGGCGGGCAGCATGCGGGTGAGTTCTTGAGGCTTTTGGGAGACGGGCAGGCGTTTGGGCTCACGCACTTGAATTACACCTATCAAGAAGGAGAAGGTGGTATCGCGCAGGCGCTAGGCCTTGCAAAACATTTTGCCCATCAAAAAAGAATCGTGGTGGTGCTCGGAGATAATATTTTTGAACAAAGTTTAAAACCGTATATCGATCATTTTAGAAAACAAAAAACCGGTGCTCGCGTGCTTTTAAAACATGTGCCGGATCCCCAACGCTTTGGCGTGGCTCAACTTCATGGGAAAAATATCGCTTCCATCCAAGAAAAACCAAAAAAGCCGAAATCAAATCTTGCCGTTACCGGCGTGTACATGTACGACGAAAACGTTTTCAGCATCATCAAAACGCTCAAACCTTCCGCCCGCGGCGAGCTGGAAATAACAGATGTCAACAACGCCTACATCCGGCGAGGCGAGCTCGAATATGACGTGCTCAAAGGTTGGTGGACCGACAGTGGCACGTATGATTCGTTGTTGCGCGCAAACGTGCTTGTCGCTAAAAAGCGGATGAAAAAAAATTGAGCGGTTCTCCCAAGGTTCTTGTTACGGGCGGCGCGGGATTTATCGGCTCGGCGCTGATCAAACTTTGGATTCAGTCAGATCCGAAAATTTCCATTATCAACCTGGATAAACTCACCTACTGCGGCGATCTCGGCCGTCTGAAAGATCTGCAAGGAAATCCGCGGCATCGTTTTGTGCAAGGGGACATTTGTGATTCCAAGGACGTGGAAAAGGCCATGGATGGCTGCTCGAGGGTGGTGCATTTGGCCGCAGAATCGCATGTGGATCGCTCTCTATTGGAAGGCAAAGTTTTTCTCGATACCAATGTGGACGGCACCTATGTTCTTTTGGAAATAGCGCGCAAAAAAGGGGTGGAAAAATTTTTGCAGGTTAGCACCGACGAAGTGTACGGCAGCCGTCCCAAAGGCGTTTTTACCGAAAAAGATCCGCTTTGTCCATCGAGCCCCTACTCCGTATCCAAGGCCGCCGGGGATTTGCTGGCTTTGTCCTATGTTACCACGCACGGACTGCCGGTTGTGGTGACGCGCGGCTCCAATACGTTCGGACCGTACCAATATCCAGAAAAGGTGGTTCCGCTTTTTGTGTCCAACGCGCTGGCCGGAAAAAGTCTGCCGCTTTACGGCGATGGCCGGCAGATTCGCAATTGGATTTACGTGGAAGATCACTGCCGAGGGATTTTGCATGCATTAAAAAAAGGAAAAACAGGCGAGGTTTATAATATTTCTTCCGATACCCAACTCGAAAATATCGAACTGACGCGCCGTATTTTAAAAATAATTGGCAAGTCCGAGTCTCTTATAGAATATGCCAAAGACCGGTTGGGGCATGACCGTCGTTATGCGATCAGCTCGGCAAAACTTCGGGCGCTTGGGTGGAAAGAGAGGCAGCGGTTTGATGCGGCATTTCGCTCCACTATTTTCTGGTATCGTGATCACGAAGCGTGGTGGCGCAAGATCAAGGAAAAAAAAGAAGGTTTTCAAAGTTATTACGCTAAGGCCTATGGAAAAAAACTCTAAAAAACCCCTGGTTTTTGTGACTGGCGGCTCCGGTATGCTGGGAAAAGCGATGGTTGGCACGCTTTCTGATCGCTACCAAGTGCTGGGAATTTCAAGACACGGCCGTTTGGGTTGCCGGGCTTGCGATCTTTCCGTGGAGAAGGAAGTTGAAGCACTTTTTATTTCACAAAAGCCGCTGCTTGTCATTCATACGGCGGCTTACTCGGATGTCGACGGTTGCGAGCGTGATCCGAAACTCGCTTTCGAGTCGAACGTGCTGGCTTCCAAATATTTGGCCAATGCCTGTTCTAAAAATGGGATTCCATGGATTTATGTGAGCACCGATTATGTGTTCGATGGTCAAAAAAATTCGCCCTACGTCGAAACGGATGCCACGGCTCCCGTAAATATTTACGGGATGACCAAGTGGTGCGGCGAGTTTTATGCGCACAGTGGCAATGTTCACAGTGCCGTGGTGCGCACCAGCTGGCTTTTTGGGCCGGACAACAGCTCCAATTTTGTCAACGCCATTCTCAAACGCCTGCAAGAGGAAAAAGTAGTTTCCGTGCTCGACGATCAGGTGGACAGTCCGACCCATGTGAAAGATTTGAGCGTAGCCCTTCTTAAAATAGGCGAACATCTAGTGGCTTGTCAGTCCCAAAGTCCTCAAAAACCGATGCATGAAATTTTTCATGTGTGCAACGCAGGGTCTGCTACGCGCTATCAGATGGCGCTGCGCATGAAAGAGTGGTTGAATTTAACCAACGTGAAAGTCGAAAAGGCCGACCGAAGTCAGATAAAAAATCGGCTGGCCATCCGCCCCGCTTATGCGGTGATGACCCCCGAGCGTTACGAAAATTTTTTTCGCATGAAGATGCGTCTCTGGCAGGAAAGTTTGCGTGAGTATTTAAATCAAACCGTGTTATGCGCGTCCTGATTACAGGCGTTACCGGGTTTGTCGGAAGACATTTGGCCCAGGTCCTTTCGACGCAAAAAGGAGTAGAGATTTACGGGCTGCGGCGGCCCGGCTCAAAAAAATCGGCGGCAAAACCGGTTTCTCTTGCGGCCTGCGACGTTCGTGACGCTAAAAAATTAACCTTTGTTTTAAAAAAGATAAAACCTTCCCGTATTTTTCATTTGGCGGCTGCTGCCTCTGTGTCGCAGTCCTGGCAGCATCCGGAGCTTACTTTTCAAAGCAATGTGGATGGCACGCGTTGCCTGCTTGAGGCCGTCAAGCAAGTTTGTCCTAGAGCGCGTGTGCTGGTGGCCAGTTCGGCCGAGGTGTATGGCAGTTGCCAAAACCCACGCCAAAAACTCACTGAGGCTTCACCGCTTCGGCCGATAAACCCGTACGCGGTATCAAAAATTGCGCAAGAGTTTACTGCCTACCAATATTTCGCCAGTTGCGGCCTGCAGGTGATTCGGACCCGCGCGTTCAATCACATCGGACCGGGGCAAAGCGACGTTTACATGGCAGGTAGTTTTGCCAAGCAGGTGGCGCTCATCGAGGCGGGCCGGCAAAAAGCCGTTGTTCAAGTGGGGAATCTTGAGGCTATCCGCGATTTTACCGACGTGCGGGATGTGGTCAAGGTTTACCGGCAGTGTTTGGAAAAAGGTGTCGCCGGCGAAGTGTACAACGTCGCTTCCGGTTACGGCCACAAGGTCGGGGAGATTCTACGGTTTTATTTGCAACAAAGCGCTGTTACAATAAAAACCGAAAAAAATATTGGGCAGTTTCGCGCCGTCGATGCCACGACGCTTGTGGGGAATGCCGGTAAGATCCGGCGTCTAACCGGATGGCGACCCACTTTTTCTTTTGAGAAAACACTTTTAGATATTTTAAATGATTGGCGAAATCAAATCAGGAGTTTGTCATGAATAAAAAATCAAAACGGATTTTAATCACGGGTGGCGCCGGGTTCATCGGTTCGCATTTGGCGGAGCGTTTTCTTGGGCAGGGCCATGCGGTGATCGCCCTCGACAACTTTATCACCGGCTCCAAGGTGAACGTACGGCATCTTTGGAAATACAAAAATTTTAAACTTTTACCACGTGATATTTCAAAACCGTTTTCAATTTCGGGAAAACTCAACGCCGTGCTTCACTTTGCTTCACCGGCCAGCCCGCCGGATTATCTCAAGTATCCGATCCAAACGCTTTTGGTTGGTTCCCGAGGCACCCAAAATGCGCTCGAGATTGCTCGAGTCAAAAAAGCTGTTTTTGTGATGGCCTCGACCAGTGAAGTCTACGGCGATCCTCTGGTCAGCCCGCAAGTGGAAAGCTACTGGGGCAACGTGAACCCATCGGGTCCTCGCAGCGTTTATGATGAGGCCAAACGCTTTTCCGAAGCGATGACGATGGCTTACCACCGTTTTCATGGGACGAACACCAAAATAATCCGTATTTTTAATACTTACGGACCGCGCATGCGACCGGAGGATGGCCGCGTGATCCCCAATTTCATCAGTCAGGCGCTTTTGGGAAAACCGATCACGGTGTATGGCAGCGGAAAGCAGACGCGCAGTTATTGCTATGTGAATGATCTGGTAAGCGGTATTGAAAAATTGATGTTGTCCGACGCGCATGAGCCCGTCAATCTCGGCAATCCGAACGAAATGACGGTTCTTGATCTTGCGCGCGTGATTTTGCGAATGACCGGCTCCAAAAGCCGCATTGTTTATAAACCACTGCCCGTGGACGATCCGAAAGTGCGCTGCCCCGACATCACCCGCGCGAAAAAATGGCTGGCTTGGTCGCCCCGTGTCGATCTGGAACAGGGGCTTACCGACACCATCGAATATTTCCGGAAAACTCTTCTCAAAAATAAATGACTTCGGAGTCCAGCCCCATCCAGCTTTCGGTGGTGATTCCGGTTTATAACGAAGAAAAAAACATCCGCGAGAGTTTGCGCAGAATCGAAGCTTTTTTGTCTTTGAAGGGCATTGTGTGGGAAGTACTGGTAGTCGGCGACGGATCCGTGGACAAAACAGCCGAGATTGTCGAAGAAATCTTAAAGTCTAAGCCGCAGCTTCCGTTGAAATTTCTTCGTTCGGACATCAATCGGGGGAAGGGTTACGCGTCGCGTCGAGGCGTTCTCGAAGCCAAGGGCCTGCATGTACTGCTCACCGACGCGGATTTGTCCGCGCCGATCAAGGAAGTGGACCGGTTGATTGCCGCGCTCAACAATGGGGCGCAGGTGGCCATTGGCTCGCGGGCTGTGCGCCAAAAAAACTGCGACGTGCGGCAAAGCTTCAAACGCCACGTTTCGGGAAGAATTTTTAATTTTTTTGTTCAACTTCTTGTTCTTCCTGGAATCCACGACTCCCAGTGCGGGTTTAAATGTTTTACCCGTCAAACGGCACAGAAACTTTTTTTGGCTCAACAACTCGAGGGTTTTAGTTTTGACGTGGAAGTGCTTTATTTGGCGCGCAAGTTTGGCTACAAAACCGTCGAAGTGCCCGTGATGTGGAGCCAAGGCGCCGACACCCGCGTCAGTCTTTTCCGCGACGCGCTCCGAATGCTGAAAGACCTTTTCAAAATCAAAAAACTTCACGCCTGCGATTGAGAGTTAGTCGACTACCGAACGACGTTCCGCGGGGAGGGGTTATCTCCCGATCAGAGCTTGGTCAACAATATTTTCATAAGCGCGTTCTTGATTCACGTATTCCCGATACAAAGCCTGTCGCTGGATAGATTCTGACGCTATCTCTAGATACGCTGGAGATTCAGTAATTAGGTCATTTTTTCGACCGATTGCATAGAAAGAATAACTGGAATACGGCCACTGCTCAGCGGATTTTACAAGCTTTGCCCTAAGAGGGTTTCTTTCGATGTACCGTCCGCATTCAAGAAGGTAAGTGTCTTTATCTATAGGAATACTTTTGTACATTCTCTGGAAAACCTGCCCCCTCCATTTGTGAGCTTTGCAATAATAATACGCATACCGACGTTGAACATAATAGGAAAAATGGAATAGCGCCTGGATATCCTGGGACTTAATCAAAAGATGGCTATGGTTGGTCATCAAACAATAATGAAAAAGACTTACGTCGAAACGCTCTTTGTACTGCTGAACTAGGTCAAGAAAGGCCTTAAAATCATCCTTGAAATGAAACAGCTTTTTTTGATTAACGCCTCTATTGATCCAATGGTAATACCCTGTAGAACTTTCTAGTCTCGGTCCTCTTGGCATGGTAGAAATCTCCTTCCTACTATACAAGACGACAGAGGGTAACTTTTTCGTTCAAAGAATATCTAGAATTTGGCTATTTCCTAACCTCTCCCCGTGGAACGTCGTTCGGTTTAGGTTTA
>CAZVNB010000026.1:0-12349 GCA_964628355.1 uncultured Planctomycetia bacterium
CACGTGAAGGAGCAAATGCTGAAGTGACAGCCTTTGCCGCACGATAGTCACCGAACTGATAAGCCAGTTCACCACCTAAGGTGATCTGTGAAATCGGATCGAACTGAACACGAGCGCCGACGGTGTCGGTCTCATTTTCCTTGGTGCCTGCGGAGTCATTGGTTCCGACTGTCCCGACAGTTCTTAGGGTGTTGCGATCGAATTCACCGACATAATAACCTTCGGCAACGGCGTTGTATTCAGCGAACTTGTAGTTGACGTTGGCGATGTATAGATCACGATCATCCTCGGGATTGGTGGCGCCTTCGGTGATCTTGGAATAAACAAAATCCAAGGTCCAAGGGTTAAAATCCAACGTCGCGCGGATGGCATCGAAAGAATCTGCTCTTCCGAATTCATTCGCCTGAATGAGCCCCTGGGAGTCTTGCGCGTTACGACCTACGATAAACCCACGGCCAAACCACAGGTCCTGACGACCGACGGTCAGCGTAAGAGGAGAATAAAATATCTCTTTCATCTGCACATAAGCCAAGTCTAGGACAACGTCAAACTCGTTATTGGCTTGTGTTGTGGCGGACACAGCGCCCGCGGAATCCAACGGCTCCGCATTCCAATCCCGTTGGTTGAGCAGGTTGATCACGGTAGACACGTTGTCCGTAAGATCTGCCGCCACTTCCAACTGCGTGACTGACATGAAGAAATTATCCGCATCGGAACTCTGGGCTAACGAGGTGCTGTGGCCCTGCGCAGGAACAGCGGCTCCGGCCGGCACGGTGCCCGCATCATTATTATCCAATAGGTCGAAGTTTTGCCTGTAAAACGCAAGCGCGTGCAAAGAGCCGCTGACTTTGACATTTTGGGTCTCGGCATAAACAGGTGCCGCGCTCCCGAGAACGAGCGCCAAAACTAATAACTCTTTGAATGATCTCATTTAAATCTCCTGCTGGTTTATGCTGTTATTGTCTACGTTAGAGGCAACGTCCCTTTGGTACCACCCGCCTTCAAAGCGGCCAATCTTTTTCATGAAATTACTTCTCAGGCTTATTCATAACCATAGTAAATAACATAAAAATATTTTAAATGCAATAAAAATATTAATTTTTATCATTTAAGTAAATCCTTGCTAAAAATGATAAGCGCTGAGTTAGTAAAACAGTAAGGGAATAAACCCGTGAGCCATTTAAAATTATATTGACTAATTATGCCTAGCACCGTTAACATCTCCAAAAGAAAGGTGCGGACACCTATTGATCTTCGCTCGACAGCTCTTGTCAAAACATGCCGGATAAAAATATTGTGACGCCGGCAGGGATTTTTATTCTCCGCCTAGGCGTAGGGATTGTTTTTCTGA
Source organism: uncultured Planctomycetia bacterium (assembly GCA_964628355.1). Classification (GTDB taxonomy): domain Bacteria; phylum Omnitrophota; class Gorgyraeia; order 2-02-FULL-51-18; family 2-02-FULL-51-18; genus CAZVNB01. Next base: position 1,352 of record CAZVNB010000026.1, read on the forward strand.
GTTTCGGCCTGAATAAACTTTCCCATCCCGCCGATTGGGTTGTGTTTATTCCGTCTTGGCTTGCGGATTTCTTGTCCCATGGCGGATTCACGGTTCACGTGTTTTTGCATGCTCAAGGAATTGCGGAGACTGTGCTCGGTATTCAGTTTATCTTGGGTGTTTTGACCCGCATCACGGCTTGCGTTGCGGCGCTAGTGCTCATTTTGATCATTTATTCAATAGGCTTGGATCCCGTCGGCATTCGGGATGCCGGGCTGTTTTTTTCAAGCATCGCCATTTTGGTTTTGGGTCCTGGCGAGTGGTCGATAGATCGTTGGTTTAAAAAATATTTAAAATGAAAAAAATACTTCCTTATTTCGTCTGGCTTGCGGGCATGGGGATTATGAGCCTGGTGCTTTGGAAGTTTTTTCCGATGAGTTCAAAGCCGACGGCGGCGGTGTCAAGTCCCATAGAAATGATTGGCGCGGAATCAAAATCGAATGAGCCAATCCAGCCGATTCCTTTGGAAGTCCGGCTGGATGAACGCAAAGTTTCTTTGGGTGGCCGCCTCTTTCATGATGCGCGCCTTTCCCGCAACAATACCGTTAATTGCGCCAAATGCCACAACCTCAGTCAAGGAGGCGTAGACGGTTTGACTCATTCCGTTGGAGTCGACGGAGCCATCGGCGACCTGAATGCCCCTACGGTTTACAACAGCGGATTTAATTTCAAACAATTTTGGGATGGACGCGCTGAGATGCTGGAGGATCAGATGGACGGACCGACGCAACACCCAAAAGAGATGGCCTCCAACTGGCCCGAAATTATCGAGAAGTTAAAACAGGATAAAGATTATGTTTCGAGTTTTGGTCAATTGTATCCGGACGGGATCACGAGTCAAAACATCAGAAACGCGATCGCTATTTTCGAGAAGAAACTCATCACGCCTAATTCCCGTTTCGATCGATATTTACGCGGCGACATAAACGCGCTCACCCAGGATGAAAAAGAAGGTTACCGTCTCTTTAAAGATTTGGGATGCGCGGTGTGCCATCAAGGCGTCAATGTCGGCAGCAATATGTTTCAAACGCTCGGAAAATTCGGCAACTTTTTTGAGGATCGCGGCAACGTGCAAAAAGCCGATTGGGGTCGGTTTAACGTGACCGGCAACGAGAAAGATCGCTATAAATTCAAAGTACCCACGTTGAGAAACGTGGCGCTCACGGGGCCCTATTTTCATGACGGTTCGCAGGCGACTTTGAAAGATGCGGTTGGGACCATGGCCAAATATCAACTTGGCCGCATCCTTTCAAGCCAGGAAACTGATTTAATCGTAAAATTCTTAACGACGCTGACCGGTGAATATGAGGGCTATTCGCTTGCAGGGAACTCGTCATGACCCCAATGCGTTTCAAAAACGCCTTAATGGTGGGGTGCGTGATTTTGCTGTTGACAGTTTTATTTTTAAAAACCCGCGGCGCAAACCTGGAAAACCACATTCAAGTGGTCGACCGTCTGAGGGCGCTCAAAGAGGAAGAAATAAGGCTCGATCGCAATATTTTGAGGTTGAGATTTGGCATAGTTCAAAATTATGACGCGGCGGCGCATAATATCCAGCAGCTAAAAAAAATCTTTGGAGATATCCAAAAAGGTCCCTTTCGAGTTTACCGGCAGGGCCGCCGAGAATTGGACGAAGATTTGGAAAGCTATGGGAAGTCGCTGAAGGACCAGGAACTTCTGTTCGAGGATTTCAGCACCGAGAATGCCGTTTTGAATAATTCGCTGCATTATTTTCCGGTTTTAAGCGTCCGTATTCTCCAACAACTTGCAAGTATCCCCGATTCCGGACCGCTGCAATCAAATTTAAATAGTTTGCTGCGTAACACGTTGGCTTACGAGATCATCGGCGACGAAGAGTGGGTGCGTCCGTCCCAAGATTTGATTCGTTCACTGAATTCATTTCCGACGGAACTTTCCGTCCATGAGAATCTTGTGGCCGCAGGCCGGCACGCCGAGGTAATTTTTAAAAATAAGAAGGAAGTGGGCGAAATTCTATTGAAATTGGGTGCGCTGGAATCTATTCGAAAAGTGGAGCAAATCGAGAAGACTTATACTTTTTATTTTGAAAAAACCCTCCGCGAAAGCAATGTTTACCGCCTGGTGCTTTATTTATTGTGTTTGGGTCTTTCTGGATATGCGTTGTTTATTCTTTTACGGCTTCAATGGACTACGACTGAACTGCAACGGGTCAATGAAACTCTCGAAAAGCGGGTCAAGCAGCGCACGTTCGATCTTGAAAAATCAAATCAGGCTTTGCTTCAAGAAGAACAGAAACTCCGTAAGGTCGTCGAGGCTGCGCCGAACGGTATTTTGACCCTAGATGAAAAAGGGGACATTTTGCTTGTAAATTCTCGACTTGAAAAAATGTTCGGCTACGATCGCCATGAACTGCAAGGCCAAAAAATCGAAATACTGCTTCCTGATCGTTACCACTTGGATCATGTGGGAAAGCGGCAGAAATACTTCCAGGCGCTGGTTCCTCGCAAAATGGGCTCGGGCTTGGACTTGTATGCTTTGCGTAAGGATGGCAGCGAATTCCCCGTGGATATCAGCCTAAGCCCGATTCAAGTTTTAGAACAGTCTATCGTCCTGGCGACCATTGACGATCTAACCGAACGTAAACACCTGGAAAACATCGCTCTCCAATCCGAAAAAATGTCTGCCGTAGGGCAGCTGGCTGCAGGCGTCGCCCATGAAATCAACAATCCTTTGGGGGTAATTTTAGGATTCTCCCAAAGTGCAATCAGACGCCTGGCGCCAAATGATCCTTTTGAATTGCCATTTAAGTCCATCGAACGCGAAGCGCTTCGATGCAAACAACTCGTTCATGAGCTTCTAACTTTTTCGAGAATGGGGAAAATCGAGAAAGAAGACGTCGATCTCAACGAAATGATCGAAAGTTCGTTCTCTCTCATCTTAGCCCAAAGCAAGGTCAAAAACACCCAGCTTGTCAAAGAACTTGCGCCCACTCTGCCTAAGATCTCTGCCAACAAAAACCAACTCCAACAAGTCCTCATCAATCTCTGTAACAACGCCATGGATGCGATGCCCAACGGTGGAATAATTACCGTTCGGACCAAGCAATCCACGCTCAATAACAAGGAAGCCGTCGAGATCCAAGTCCAGGACACGGGCCAGGGCATCCCCAAGGAAATCCAAAAAAAAATCTTCGAACCTTTCTTCACCACAAAGGCTGTCGGCAAAGGCACGGGACTCGGACTCTCTCTTATTTTTGAGATCATTCAAAAACATGCGGGATACATCACGGTAGACAGTGAGCCGGGAAAAGGGGCTTTGTTTAAGGTTTATTTACCGAGTAAAGTTCGTTAATCCATTCTGCTTCGGTTTTCCCTATAGCAACTGTATCGGGTGTCCGGTTCACTTCACTTTCTATTACGCTCGGGCAATGTCCAAAGTAATTGCTTAGCCGATGAACGCCATTACTTAATAGGCTGTCCACAATAGGATCAATAACATCATGTCGCATTGTAATCTCTCTCAGAATCAATAGTCCATTAGACAGTTGTTAGACGGAAGCTGTTTACCACTCTAAATGAAAAACACCGCCAGCGGCTAATTGCTGACGGCGTTTTGGCTTATAAACTTAGCGGGGGTTGGATTTGAACCAACGACCTTCGGGTTATGAGCCCGACGAGCTACCAGGCTGCTCTACCCCGCGATGGAGGCCTACTGTAGCACTTTCGGGTTTTTGAAGCAAGGTTACCGGTGGACTTAAGGCGTTTTCGTGTTTTGGCCTTCACGAACCACTTTGTAAACAATCTCGCCTTCTTTGGCTTTGTTGAATTGCTGGCGCGCCACTTTTTCGAGATACACCGGATCGTCGTGTAAGAGTCTTAGTTCGCGCTCAAACATATCGTTTTGTTTTTTAAGCTGGCGCAGTTCCCGCTCCAAATTTTCGCTTCGCATTTTTAGGCTTTGCACTTGAATCACCCGCGGAACCAGAAGCGCCACGAACAAAACAAGTAACAAAATAAAAACAACAGCCGTTACCGGCCTTTTCATTTTATTGACCTAACCCGTAGCAAGCTTTTTTCCCCAGTTCTTCTTCGATGCGAAGAAGCTCGTTGTATTTGCACACACGGTCGGTGCGACAGGCCGAACCGGTTTTGATCTGTCCGCAAGAAGTTGCGACGGCAATATGCGCGATCGTGGTGTCTTCCGTCTCGCCCGAGCGATGCGAGAGCACGGTCGTGTAGCCATTTTTGTGCGCCAGGCGAATAGCGTCCAGTGTTTCGGTGAGCGTGCCAATTTGATTCACTTTGATTAGAATAGAATTGCCGACTTTACGGTCAATGCCCATCTGCAAGCGGCGCGTGTTTGTAACAAAAAGATCATCCCCCACCAGTTGGATGCGCTTGCCCAGACGCTTGGTCAGCTCAAACCATCCCGCCCAATCGTCCTCGGCCAGACCGTCTTCAATGGAAAAAATCGGGTACTTGGACACCCAGTTTTCATAAAAATCGATCATTTGTCCGGCGGATTTTTTTGGGTGTTTCTCCGCTTCCAGCCAGTAGGCGCCTTCTTCGAAGAAAGAACTGGAGGCCGGGTCCAAAGCGATCTTGATATCGCGCCCTGCTTTATAACCGGCTTTGTCCACGGCCTGGAGGATCACTTCGAGCGCTTCTTCGTTGGAGCTGACATTCGGCGCAAAGCCACCTTCATCCCCAACCGACGTCGACAACTTCCGGTCATGCAGAATTTTTTTTAAATGATGAAACACTTCAACACCCATTCGCAGAGCCTCTTTAAACGTTTTGCCTCCAAACGGCATGATCATAAATTCCTGCAAATCCACGTTGTTATCGGCGTGAAGCCCCCCATTCAATATATTCATCATCGGCACCGGCAATAGACATGCCTTTCGCCCACCCAGGTACACATAAAGCGGTTGCCGGCGAGATAGCGCGGCCGCTTTTGCCACGGCCAGCGAAACTCCCAAGAGGGCGTTGGCGCCCATATTTTTTTTGTTGTCACTGCCGTCGATTTGGCAAAGTTTGGCGTCAATCTTATTTTGAGTGAACGGATCGGAGCCTTTTAATTCTTTTGCCAGCACTTTATTTACATTTCCGACCGCTTTTAAAACTCCTTTGCCCAAATAGCGATTTTTATCGCCGTCACGAAGCTCGACGGCCTCATGCTCGCCTGTCGAAGCGCCGCTGGGCACCGCCGCACGGCCCAATGATCCGTCCGACAAAAGACAATCCACTTCCACTGTTGGATTTCCGCGCGAATCCAAAATCTCACGGCCAGTTACCTTTTTAATCACGACCTTTGCCATGTTTGCCTCTTTTTTGATTGTCTGTTGATCCACAAATTGTGTTGATTATAAACAGCTGTCAGGGTGCGGTCAACGCCAATGGGACCAATTCGCCAAAGTGCGAGACTTCAAATAATCTTCAATCGCACTCGGGTACAGCCGGTGCTCCAAGCGGTGTATTTTTTCTTCCAAGGATTTAAGCGAATCCGTTTTCGCCACTCGAATTTTTTTCTGCGCCAGGATCGGCCCGGAATCCAATTTTTCCGTCACCAGATGCACCGTTGCGCCGGTTTCTTTCACACCGGCTTTGAATGCGTCGCCAATCGCATGAGCGCCTTTGAATGCCGGCAGTAGTGACGGGTGGATGTTTAAAATTTTATTCCGGTAGGCTCGAATAAAATAAGGGGTCAGAATGCGCATAAACCCGGCGAGGATCACCAGTCCCACTTTTTGATTTTTTAAAATACGCAGAACGAATTTTTCGTAATCCTGGCGGGAGCCAAACAGCCTGGGGTTTGCGACAAGGGCCGGAATCCCGTGTTTGACCCCGCGCTTAACCGCATAGGCTTTTGGATTGTCGCAAACCAGCAGCGCCAGATCGGCTTTTAGTTTTTTCCGGCGCACGGCTTGAGCAATCGCCTCGAAATTAGATCCATTGCCGGAACAAAATACGGCCAGTCGGGTCCTCACTGCCTCAATTCGCCAGCGTTTTTTCGATTTTCTTTTGCAAATCAGCTTTGGACATTGCGCCAACGATACGATCGGCTTCTTTGCCGTTTTTAAACATAATCATCGTGGGAATATTCATGATGCCGAATTGAGACGGCGTCTCCTGACTTTCATCGACATTGACTTTGCCGATTTTTAGCTTGCCCGCATAAGCCGGCGCCAACTCATCCAGGATAGGTCCCATTAAACGGCAGGGTCCGCACCATTCCGCCCAGAAATCCACCAGCACGGGGATACCGGATTTCACCACTTCCGCGTCGAAGTTGCTGTCAGTCAATTTAAGTACATCAGGTCCCATGAATCCTCCCTTAAGCTTTCAGAAGACAGAAAACAGATTTCTGTTTTCTGTCTTCTGCGACAACGAGCTGGAGACCGGGATTGAACCGGTGACCTGCGGTTTACGAAACCGCTGCTCTACCAGCTGAGCTACTCCAGCAAAATTTATTTGCTTATGCGCTTGGACCAGTGTGTCGAATATTCATTTAGCGCATCCACCAGTTCCTTGGACGACGGCTGCACTTTCACGGCATTTCCCAACAAAATATCTTTTGAAGTAACCGGCGTTCCATAATAAAGCGCGTTAGAGTTGTTGTCCTGCGTCACCATGGCCCCATCCAAAGCCACACCGCCAAAAAGTCCCCGGCTTCTTGAATAAGAAAGAATGCCCGCGCGAAGAGATAAATCCGTCGCCACCTGTGAGTTGCGTCCCACCGGCCCCGCCGCCACCGAGGCGTCCGCGCCGAGGGTAAAATTAGTATTTAATAGTCCGCTCACGCCACGCGCGTTCATCACGACAAAAATAAGATCCGTCATCTGTCCGCCGATTTGCAGTCCCCAGCTTCCTCCGCCGATTGTCGAAAAAGCCACCGGTCCCCATTGGCCTGTCCGCTCGTCTTTTTTAAGGACTACCCCTTTGCCAAAGCGCGCCCCAAAAATAAATCCGCCTTTGATCACATTGGGATAAATTGCGATGGCCTGGCATTTTGCGAGTAATTCTTCCGGAATACTTTCATCGGGACTGGCCATGATTTCGCTCAAAACCTGCTTGGCTTCATGAATCCTGCCATCAAGCTCGGGACTACCGGCGTAGGACAAGCCTGCTCCAAGAAAAATTGAAACCAACGCAACGACTGCCGATAATACAAATACTCTTTTTTTCATAATGCCTCCCTTAAATGAAGAAAACATTCTAGCATAAAAAATTGGCCGTCAAAAAAGATATTCGGGATATCTCAGGAAAGAATTAGAGGGAAGCTTGGGCGGGCACCGTCAATAATGGCTCTTTGCTGCCGAATTCCTTCACTGGAAACGTATTGCCGCTCGAAGAAGTCTCGACTGGCAAGTGAATTTGGGTCGCAAGACCAAATACCCACATCAACTGCACCGTCAAATACGTCAGGTCAAATTCCCACCAGCGGAAACCATGACGTGCCGAGCGCTGGAAAGCGTGATGATTATTGTGCCAACCTTCGCCGAAAGCCAGCAGCGCCACCCACCAGTTGTTACGGGAAGCATCGGTGGTTTTGTAACTGCGATAACCCCATATATGCGAGGCGGAATTCACCAACCAGGTGCTGTGATAAACTAGCACCGAGCGCACAAAAATACCCCAAACAACAAACGGCCAGCCTCCCATCCAATAAAGCGCGGCCGCCAACATGAAAACAGGCAGCATGGGATAGCGGTCGAGAAATACGAGAAACTTATCTTTTGCCATGTCCGGCGTAAAACGTTTGTAAGAATCAAAATCCGACAGGAAATCTTCGCGGCCAAACAACCATGTAAAATGCGCCCATAAAAATCCTTTGAGCGGGCTGTGGGGATCCTTGTCGGTATCGGAATAAGTGTGGTGGTAACGATGGGCCGCTACCCACGATATGGGTCCGGATTCGCCGGCCATGCATCCGCAAATGGCTAGAAAATACTGCACCGCTCTCGGCGTCTCATAACTGCGATGCGTGAAATAGCGGTGATAGCCAAGACAAATCCCAATGCCGCCGGTCAGCCACCAAAGAACCAAGGCCACGCCGACCACCTTCCAGCTAAAAGTGAAAAACCCGGCAATGGCGCCGATGTGCATGAACAGCATCCAAGACAAAACCACCCAATCGCCTCTTTTACTGAATATCGCTCGCCGCAAAATCACAGATCCTTTTAATAAGATTACTTATGTTTTATTAACTATCCTATTATATTTTAACACAAAATAGGCGTTTATTCTAATTTTTACTGGATAGGATCAGTTGGTCTAGCTCCGACTTAAGCTTCGGCAGCACTTCTTGGTATCGGAAAGAGCCTATCGCGTAGTCTTTTCGTTTAAGCGTAACCGTGCTGGGTCCGCACCAAAGCCCCAGGTCCGCGTCGTCAGTTTCCCCAGGCCCGTTCACGCGGCAACCCATCACCGCGATGGTCAGCCGGTGTTCTTTTGCGTAAGCCGTCATGGATTTTACTTCCATGGCCAGCTTCACAAAATCGGCGTTTTCCACGCGCGAGCAGGACGGACAAGAAATAATGTTGAGGCCTTTTCCGAAATTCGGAACGGAAATAAATTTTTTGTCTTTGATGTCTTTTAAAATTTGCCGGCCCCAGGTGATTTCTTCGGCTTTATCCGAATTATTCAGCGTCAATGAAACGCGGAGGGTGTCTCCGATCCCCTGCGGAATGAGTTTTTCAAATGCCAAGCGCGTTTTAATAACGCCATCGGGCAAAAGTCCCGCCTCGGTCACGCCCAAATGGATCGGAACATCCGGTCTTTTTTTTGAAAACTCCTGATTGCACAGCACCACTTTGGCGGGATCCGAATCTTTTAAACTCACCACATAATTGGCGAAATGAAACCTGTCCAAAAGATCGCAATGCCAGACAGCGCTTTCGACTATCGCCTGGGTCGCGTCACCCGCGGCGCGCTCTAAAAACTCCGGCGCCACTGAGCCGCAGTTTACGCCAATTCGTAGAGCAATCCCATGCGCTTTGGCGATGCTCGCCAGCCACTTGACTTTTTCTTCGATCGGTTTTTGTTTGTCCAGATGATGCAAATGGCCGGGATTGTAACGGATCTTGTCCACATGCGGCGCCACTTCCGCGGCCAGAGGGAAATTTTCCTGCAGATCGACGACCAGACGCGCAGTCGTGCCTTTACGAATTTCAGCAAGGGCCGCTACGTCTTTGGCATTATCGACGGCCACCCGGACCAAGTCCGCGCCTTTTTCTTGTAACTCCCTGATTTGCCTCAGGGTGGCATCGATGTTCTGCGTGTGCGTTGCGCACATGGATTGCACAGAAATACGCGCGCCCCCGCCGATCTGCAAATCACGAACTTTAATTTTTCTTGTGTTTATTCCCACCGCGTCATCACAAATTAATCGGGCAAATCACTGCTGAGGCTCGTCTCCGCCCTTCGCGCTCAACGGGCACATCGGAGCAGCTTTGGAAACCATCGGACAACTGCCTTTGCCCATGGAGTAATCGCCTTTCTTCATGCATTTGGCGCTCGCACACACAATGGACAACACCGCGGCAATCATGACAGTAATGCCTATCACCTGCCCAAGAAGTTTTAAGCCTTCTTTTTCCCTCGAGGCGCTCAAAAATACCAGATACCCCACTCCCAAAGCAATCAATCCCATTGCGCAAGACATACACACCTCCTGGATAAGCCCTAATATCAAATCAAGTATACATCATTGTACCGGAAAGTATCATGCTTTCCCACTGCCCCATATATCCAGGGTGACGCGGCAAATGTTTTTAGAATTTTGATTTTGTAAAGCCTGTGATAGAATAACGCCTCGTAAATCTGTTGCCGAGGTAGCTCAGTGGTAGAGCGCTGCCCTGAAAAGGCAGGCGTGGGCAGTTCGATTCTGCCCCTCGGCACATAATAAATAAGGGCTCCTCGCTTCTTGAGGAGCCCTTATTTATTATGCTGTCGCTGGTAAGATTCGGTGCCGAAGGCGCTTATACCCGATGCGGCGAGAGCCGCAGCGGCTCCATCTCTGCGAAGCGCCGATTGTCAAAATCGGCGCGGAGTGACGGACGCAGCAACATCCGTCCCCCTCGGCACCACTTTCAACCGGCTGTTGTAACTAAAGAGGTTACGACAGCCGGTTTTCTGTTTGTCACCGTTTTGTCACCATTCAAGGCGCCTCAGGCGAGAAATGGTATAATCACACTATACCAAGAGGTAAAAATGCGCGCATTAAAATCATTCGTTTTTGTTTTCATCTTGCTAGCAGTAGCATCTTACGCCATGCCAAATTTGTTTGGCGGTTATCTGAGTTTCCTTGCTTTCAAGCTACCCATTTCAATAGCCTTTCTTCTAGCCCTTATTTCGTTGGCATTTTTTCTGGTAATTTCAAGCACGATGAAAATCTTTAACCCAAAAATCTTAAAGAAGAACAGGATCTCAAAATACAATGAACTTAGAAGGACGGTTAAATCAGGCGACGTTATTGCCTTCGGCGGAAACAACATAGGCGCACGGATAATTCGAATGTTTACGAGTAGCCGCTATTCCCATGTGGGATTGGTTTTAAAAGTGCCCATGCCACAGGGCAAATGGAGAGTATTCTTTATAGAGGCCGATGACAAGAAAGGCGTCGTTCTCGTGAGACTTTCCGCAAAGTTGCTTTATTACGATGGGAAAGCTGCCCTGTTAAAATTGAAAATGAAAAATACGTCGCAAGACTCAGCTAACCCATCTATTGAGGAAGTGATATATGAGTACTCAATGAATCAACTTGGAAGGGATTACGATTTTCTGGCAATAAAGAAAATTACTCAAAAGATTATCGGGGTTCTATCTAAGGTGAATCAGCAGGATGAGAATAGTTTTATTTGCTCTGAATTAGTCGGTGCCGTGCTTCAAAAAGCCGAATTCTTGAAGAACGATGTTGACTGCTCCTATCTAACGCCAAAAGATATTACAAAATTGGATTGTTTTGAAGAGCCCATTG
>CAZVNB010000027.1:0-11014 GCA_964628355.1 uncultured Planctomycetia bacterium
GTTCATTCCGTGCTTCCCATGCCTCGATTGCCTGTGCCATGCTTCTCATCGTTTGACCCTCTTCTTGCTCTACCTAGCCTCCAGCCGTCTCACGACTTCACGCGCGCCCTTACGGTATACCGTAACGCAAACGAGCACACCCGCCGAATCGTACACTGCCCAAAAACGTCCATAGTGTTCGATGGTCATGGCTTCCCGCCCGTCTTGTTGTACGCTTCCTGCTTCACGGTGAGAGTTGTCTCAAGGTTGCGTAGGAAATCAAGAATCAAGCCCTGTAAGCAGGCAAGATTCTGTGAAGCCATTGTCTTATGCCCTGTTTGTGCGTCTCTACTATCCTAGCCCTGCCAAGCGTCTTGAATGACACCACCTCATCGCCTATCATTTCCATTACGGCATACGGCTCGTACCGTACGCCACCGAAAACCATTGTGGGATATTTCATCAGCGTTTCCTCCTTTGTGCTCACCCTACCTTCAAATGCTCCGCCTCTTTGGCGACCCATTCCAAATTGTGCAGATGTAGCTCCCCCGTTTCGGGGTCTTTCAACTGCAGGAGTATTGTTGCCTTGTGGGCTCTCATGTAGGTCAATTCTCTCTCGCTAAAACGTGATTTGAATTGGTCTATCCAAACGCCGAGCGTCATGTTTTCCGTCCTCCTGTCTTGCTTTACCTTGAGCAGAAAAAAATACCGCCGAGCTTTTGGCTCGACGGATTTCAGAGGTCGTATTATCCGGTTTATGCCGTCAGGGTGTTTTGGACTGTATCCCAGTTGTATCCGAAGCTGTTTTTCGGCACTCTCAAGGAGGGCTTGCCTATTGGAAACAAACGACTTAGCTTATCTTACCCCCCAGATTTTGTGCATTTGAGGGATGACGCGTACATCGTTGAGAACCGACTGTGTTAGACCGATGAATTTTTTTTCGATGAGTTTCAGCGACTGGACGTTGATCCCAAAGGGATCGCTCAAAGGCTGGAAAATAAAAGGAATCCTGGGACTCACGTTTTTGACAAACTCTATGGCGCGCCGCACTTCGTTTTCATTGGTTTCGGGAGTGATGACCATTTTCACGAATACGTCACTACGCAAGGCTATTTTTAGAAACTGCTCGTGTTCTTTCTCGAAGCACCGGTCCTGCGTCGAAGAGCTTGGCTTCCAATCCATCGCCACCACGTCGCACCATTTGATCACGCGTTCCAGTTCGCGCGGAAGCGTTCCGTTAGTTTCAAGATAAGTCAAAAAACCTTTTTGTTTTAATTTCGGAAGGAAATTTTCAAGAAACGGCGTGTAAAAAAGCGGCTCTCCGCCGGTCAGTGAGATCGAATGGTGCCGGCCTTTTTCTTTTTCTAAACGCTCGATTTCCGATAATACGGCCGTCAGCGAAAAAATTGAAAAACTTTCTTCTTTCATATTTTGAAGCTCATCGCAATAAACGCAGTGCATATTGCAACGGCCAAAACGCACGAAAATCTGCTTCACGCCGAGATAAGGCCCCTCCCCTTGCAGCGAAGAAAATATTTCGCTGATCTCTGTTTGCGTGCGGCGATCGAAACTTTTGGTGCGCATTTTTATTTTTTCTCCAAGCCGCCGTCTTGCAACACCGGGCTCGTTTCCGGATAATAAGTCGCAGAAGCGTCCGGCGTTTCCCAGACGCTGACCTTCACGATGTGGGCGGGTCCGGCAGGCCACACGGATAGCAACCGGTCGCAGATAAGCCGCGCAATATTCTCCGTGGAAGGATTGTTGTTCGTATTTTTAAAGTGAGGGTGCTCATTGAAAGAAGTTTCATTAAATTCAGCCAGCACTTTTTTGAGCGCGGGTTTAAGGCTTTCGAAATCCACCACCACTCCGATAGAGTCCAGCGTCCGGGAACACGCCACCACCGCTACTTTCCAATTGTGACCGTGCCGAGACTCCCAGCTTCCGTCATACAGTTTCAGAAAATGCGCGGCGGAAAATTCATCTTCAATAGTTACTTCGTACATGGCTTTAAACTTTCTCGGAGACAGCGGCTAAACGACCGTTGGATTTGGCGCGGCGGTCAAAACCTGGCCGACGGTATTGCTCATCGACTTTCGCCACCGATTGGATCGAAGTGCCTAGAAAGCGTTCGCCCAGCGATCGGAATTGTTCAGGCTCATCCGAGACATAAAAACGGAGACTGGGAGACTGGCGAATGGGTCCCTGCGCGATTTTTAATTTAGCCAAAAGCCGCCGAGCTTCTTTAGCGGTTTCTTCGGCAGAATTCACCAAACGCACTTTGCTTCCTATTGTTTTTTGGATTACACGCTCCAAAAGCGGATAATGCGTGCAACCAAGAATCAGCGTATCCACTTTGAAAGACTTCAAAGTATCTAAATAGGTATGAGCCACTTGGCTTATCACGTCGCCTTCCAACCAGCCCTCCTCCACAAACGGAACAAATAATGGGCAAGCACCACTGTAAACTTTCACCGACGGATCCAAGCGCTTAAGACAAGTCTCGTAAGCGTTCGAGCCCACCGTGGATTTTGTGCCGATCACGCCGATGCGGCCATTTTTACTACATTCCAACGCCGCGCGAGCCCCCGGTTCGATAACGCCCACCACCGGAATGGTAAATTTTTCCTGAAGTGTCTGCAAGCTGAGCGAGGAAGCCGTATTGCAGGCCACAATCACCATTTTAACGTCAAATCCCTCGAGAAACTGAACATTGTTGATGGAAAATTTCGTGATCGTTTCCTTGGATTTCGTGCCGTAAGGCACTCGCGCCGTGTCGCCAAAATAGACAATGTCTTCATTGGGGACTTCTTTGCGCACGGACTTAAAAACCGTAAGACCTCCAATCCCTGAATCAAAAATTCCGATGGGACGCCTCAGTCCGTTTTTTTTCATTGAGTGAATCCGTCCGTGGCTTCATACTCCGTTTTATAATGCCATATTCCGTCTGCGATGGCTTGGGCCAGAGCTGTTTTGTACAGGGGATCGCGCAGCCGCCGTTCGTCCTGTTTATTCGTCAGATAACCTGTCTCAATCAGGATTGCCGGACACTCCGTCCACTTGAGCACATAAAAATTGGCGCTGCGCAGGCGCTGCGCGGCGACACTTACGGAGCTGCTGACGGCCACTGAAACATGCCGGGCAATACGAAGGGATTCTTTGCGATTCTCCGATTCGTGCAAATCCCAAAAAATCGTTTTAAACTCTGTGCTCGGCACATGAAACGTCGACTGCAAACGAATCGAAGAATTTTCAGCTCTCTCCAGCGCAAGAGCCACATCATCGGTGGCTTCCGATAAATAATAAATTTCAAACCCTTGCAAGGACCGCGACAGCGACGCATTGGCATGGATACTCACGAAGAAATCAGCGCCTAGCTTGTTGGCAATCTGCGTCCGATCGGCAAGCGGAATAAAAATATCCGAGCTGCGCGTCATCACGACTTCCAAGCCACGTGATTCCAACGCGGTTTTCACTTTTCTTGCCACGTCCAGCACGACACGTTTTTCTTTAAGACCGTAAGGACTGACGGCTCCGGTATCTTCGCCGCCATGACCGGCGTCGATAACCACACGGCGGATTTGGTGATGAATCGGCGTGTTGATTTGCGCGGGAACCGGAATCATCCCATGCAGCGACAAGGAGCCAAGACCATCCAGATATTCTTTGGCCGGAAAAGGCACTTGCACGGATCCGCTCGACAGGCGTGTTTTGGAACTCAAACGAACCAGATGGCCTTGGCTCAAGGCGAATTGGCCTCCAACCCTAAATTTTACCACCTGAGTTTCATTCCAGACGCTGGCCAGTTGTGTCAAAGGGTCCCAACGATAATGAAGTCCTCTGGCCACCGAGAAGGTTTCAAGGTCCAGAAAATCCTCGGCGGCAGCGGCCGCGCCCATTCCCCAGCTAAAGCAGCAAATTAAAAAAAAGACTGTTTTTCGTTTCATTTTCATCGATGAATATGCTTATACCATATTTATCGCAAACGGTTCACTATTTTTATAGTGTATAATGCTGCCATGAATTATGATCCTTTCCAACAGAAGGCCATTGACGCCATCAATGCCGACAAATCGGTGCTCGTTTCGGCTCCCACAGGCGCCGGAAAAACAGCCATCGCCGAATACGCAATCCATCTGGCGCTTTCCCGCAAACAAAAGGTTGTTTACACTGCTCCCATCAAAGCACTGTCGAATCAAAAATTCCGGGATTTTTCCGCGATTTACCCCGACCAAGTCGGTCTATTGACCGGCGATGTAACACTCAACGCCCATGCGCCTGTACTCATCATGACAACGGAAATTTATCGGAATCAATTATTTGAAGACCCCGAACGCTTGCAAGACACCTCCTGGGTGATTTTTGACGAGGTGCATTATCTCGACGATCAGGAGCGCGGCACGGTCTGGGAGGAAGCGATGATGTTTTCGCCGCAACACGTGCGCTTTCTGGCTTTGTCAGCCACGGCGCCGAACATCGAAGAACTGGCCGAGTGGGTAGACAAAGTCTTGAAGCACCCGATCGAAGTCATCGTTGAAAACCATCGTCCTGTTCCGCTCGTTCATCTTTTTCAGTGCCAGGGCCAATTGTATACGGATGTGCGGGAATTGCGAAAAAACGGTTACATGGGAAATGAGCGCTGGCCGATGGAAGGGGGTCGGTTTCAACACCGCCGACGCGAACGTTTTCGAAGCGGCGCCTACCAGCGTTTTCTTCGAGCCAAACCCAACCGCCTGGATGATCTGGTGCGACATTTGGTCCAGGAAAAACGCCTGCCTTGTCTTTATTTTGCTTTCGGGCGCAAGAGAACCGAAGAACTGGCTTGGGAACAACAAAAATTCGACTTCTTGAAGCCGGACGAAAAAAAAGAAGTGGAGCAGCTTTACGATGATCTTTGCGAACGTTTCGATCTGAAAAATGAACCCAGCGCGCACGAAATGAAACGCCTGGTGTCACGAGGCATCGCCTTTCATCACGCCGGCATGTTACCCACGCTCAAAGAGGTAGTCGAGCGCCTTTTTACGTCCAAATGGATCAAATTCATCTTCACCACGGAAACCTTTGCGCTGGGCATCAACATGCCGGCGAAAAGTGTCGTGTTTGACGAACTGAGAAAGTTTTACGGCACTCATTTCGGTTTTTTACGCACACGGGATTACTTTCAGATGGCCGGACGCGCCGGACGACGCGGCATGGACCGCGAGGGCTATGTTTACTCCAGACTCAATCCGCATCTTATCCCCTACCCAGCCGTTACGCGCATCGTTTTTGGAAAACCCGAACCGATCGAAAGCCAGTTCAACTCCTGCTACGCCACGATTCTTAATCTGTACGCTCAATTCGGCTCCAGGCTGATCGACATTTATCCGAAATCGTTTCATTTTTTTCAGTCCACTCGTCATGATCGAGAAAAAGGCGTGGCATTGATCGAACGAAAAATCGCGCTGTTAAGGGATTTGGGTCATATCCGCGGTGAAAAACTATCGGAGAAAGGATTGTTCGCTTCATGGATGTATGGGTACGAATTGCTTTTGTCGGAAATGTTGGAAGGTGGCTATCTGGAAACACTGAACGAGCCTTCGCTGGCAGTGCTTTTATGCTCTTTGGTATTTGAACCGAGAAAAAAACAGGTCTGTGGGGTTTTGCCAGGAAATTTGAACGCGATTGAAAAAAATGCGTCCAAGTATCTGCAGCATGTTCTGGCCAAAGAGGCGCTTCACAAAATATTTCCACCGACGCGCGGACCTCAGATGCATTTGGCGCAGGCCATGGAGGCTTGGGTGGGAGGCGCAACGTTTCATGAGTTGGGTCGTCACACGGACGTGGACGAAGGCGAAATCATCCGCTATTTTCGGATGGTGATTCAGCTATTGAGACAACTCAAGCAAGCGCCGCGCGTCAGTAATAAACTTCGTGAAACAGCCGCCAAGGCACAACGTCTAATCAATCGCGATTTGGTAGACGCGGAAAAACAACTCAGGAATATGTAAATATCAAGTTAACAGCTTTTGAAGCTCCCCGCTCTCATGCATTTCATGCACGATGTCGCTACCGCCCACCAGCTTGCCATTGATAAACACCTGGGGAAAGGTCGGCCATTTCGAAATCTGCGGCAGCGCCCGGCGAATTTCTGAATTCGCAATCACATCCACCGAATGAAACGGCACGCCCATTTTTGTAAATAGCTCCATTGTGGATGCAGAAAACCCGCACTGCGGCGCTTTGGGAGTGCCCTTCACAAATAAAACCACTTTGTGAGACTTGATTTCTTTTTCGATTTGTTCAGCTGCTGAATCCTGCATCGCTTAAGCTCCCTGTTGAGTTCTAGGTAATTTGTGTTTTAATCTGGACAGCATGTATTCCGCGGTCCATTTCTTTTTCCAAAGCCTGGTGCACCATTTGGTGCTGCTGCACCAGTGTTTTTCCCGTAAAATCCTTTGAGATAACCTCTATTTCAAAATGGTCTCCAGTTCCCGTCATGTCACGCACTTGAATGCCGGCCTCGGGAAAAACTTTTTTGAGCATCTTTTCTACTTCTTTGGCATCCATTGTCCCAATATACCAAACTTATCACGCGTATGCTACACTTCAAGCATCGCCATGAACATGAACAGAACTCGGCTGCTGCTCTGGATACTTGCATTTCTGTGGGTCGGTTCCGTTTTTGCTTTCGACCCACCGTCCAAAAAACCCTATCTATGGGCCCAACGCTCACTGGCCATCAACCGTTCGCTATTGTCAAAAGTCGAGGCCGAATACGATAACCTTTCAAAACGAGAAGCACGGAGACCTTCCGCCCAAGGGGCCGAAATCCTGTCCAATCTCCAGTATAAAATCAAAGCACTTCGTGAAGATGCCCAGCGTTTGCAGTCCGAGCTTCCCAAAAGCATACGCGCAGCTGAATTTTTAAAAGACCTGTCGGGCCATGCGCCGCTGGATGTGGAACGCGAAAAGAAACTGAACGAAAAAATCCAGTCGATTTATGCCCTGCATGAAAAAGCCCTCGTTTGGGTTTCCCAAAAACATTATGCGGAAGCCTCGAAAATTTACGAAGAAATCATCCTAGAAAGTCCGGATGACGAAGAAGCCTACCTGCTTTTGGGCCATACGCGCGTTTTGACGTCCGAATATGAAAAAGCCAAGGAGGCGTTTGGCAACGCCATACATATCGATGCGGCCAACGGCGCGGAGATTCCGCGCTTCTACGAAAATATCCTGATCGAAAACCCCAAAGACGACGACGCCTACTGCCATCTTGGTTTTGTTTACTGGATTTTGGATGAACAAGCGAGGGCCAAAGAGGCTTTTGAAGCAGCACTAGAAATTAATCCCGAAAACTTCGAAGCCAAAACCGCGCTTGACCGTATCCGTTATTAACTTAATAATCCATCACCCGCTGCCGTAAGGATTTTTTCGAAGCATGCTTTTTTTTAGCTTCCAGCATTTTTTCTTTCGAACGGCGGGAACGTTTTCTCTTTTGTCGGCGGATTTTCTCGGTTAACTTCCGGCGCTGACTTTCGGCGCCCAAAAAAAGCGCCTGGATTTTTTCAATCAAAAGGCGCTTGGCCAAAAAACGGTTTAACGCCTGCGAGCGTTCCTGTTGGCATTTGACCTCCAACCCCGTCGGGACATGCTTTAACCAAACGCAGCTGGAAACTTTATTGACGTTCTGGCCGCCCGCGCCGCTCGAGCGCACAAAACTTTCCAGGAAATCCGACTCTCGCAAACCCAGACGCCGCATTTTTTCAAGCAGCTGCTTGATTTTTTTTTCGGAAACGGGATAAAGCATTTAGCCACAGCTTAGTTTTTGGGATGAACGACAAACACCTTTTTGCGGTAATAACGAAGTTCGTCGATAGACTCGCGGATGTCGTCCATCACACGGTGTGTTTGTTTTTTCTCGCGGGGCATTTTGTGATCCGTGGGATACCACCGACTCACCAGCTCCTTGATAGAACTGACATCAATCATGCGGTAATGCAGATAGGCCTCCAAACGCGGCATGTATTTCACAAGGAAACGCCGGTCCTGCCAAATAGTGTTGCCGCAAAGAGGCGCTGATTTTTTTTTGCAATATTTTTGCACGAAAGCAAGGATGATATCTTCGGCTTTCTTCAAGCGAATTTTAGAATCGTGACAGGCTTGAGTCAATCCCGATTTTTTATGATGGTAACGGCTCCACGGCTCCATGCCGTTCAAGATTTTGTCGCTGTGGTGAATAGCAATGGTTGGCCCTTCGTCGATCAATGCCAGATCGTTATCCGTAATCACGGCGCCGATTTCAAGAACAGTGCATTTTTTTGGATCTAGCCCCGTCATCTCCAGATCCACCCAGACCAGTTGATCGGATTTTTGTTTGGAGTCCTTCATGGCGTCTTGTTAAACTTTAATTTGTCATCCAACGTTTTCACCAAATCCATCAGCTCCATTGGCACCGCGATCACCACCGTATTCGACGCTGTCGGTCCCAGACCGTCAACGGTTTGAAGCGTGCGTAGTTGCATGGCGCCAGGACTGGTGTGCATGGTTCTGGCCGCCTCCGCAAGATTGAGCGCTGCGAGTTTGTCTCCTTCAGCTTTTGTGATAGTGGCGCGCTTTTCTCTTTCGGCGGAGGCCTGCCGAGACATCATTTTTTTAAGATCCTCCGGCACGTCCACGTCCTGAATTTTAATCGAACCTACTTCCAGGCCCCAGTTGGCCGTTTCCTTGGCCACGATTTTTTCAATCTCTTCGCCGATTTTTTGGCGCTCGGCCAGCAAATCATCGAATGTCATGCCACCCACCACATCACGCAACGCCGCCTGCGCGTACTGGGAAATCGCATAGTTATAATCCTGTACCTTCAAAATCGCCAGCTCCAAATTCAAGATTTTAAAATAAACAACGCCGTTAATCGTTACCGGCACATTGTCTTTAGTGATCACCTGTTGTTTGGGTATATCGCGTGTCAGCACGCGCATGTCGACGGTGCGCGTCCATTCGATCACCGGAAAAATAAAATTGAGACCCGGCTGCAACGTGCGTGAATAGCGTCCCAGCGTAAACACCAGAGAATTTTCGTATTGTTGGATAACTCGAACGGACAATGCGATGAATAAAATAATAAACGGAACAAAAAAAATCGGCAGCATAGAAATCTCCTTTGATTGATTCAGATGCGAACGAACATCATAACAAATCCACGGATAAAAATGCAGCGAAAATTATTCCTGCGGTTCCGCTTGCTGAAGATGTGCGGCAATCTCCGCGAGAAAAACAGTGCCAAACTCTTTTAGTTTTTTTTCGCCCACGCCATTCACACGCAGAAATTCGCTTTCGTCGGAAGGAAAATCCGAAGCCATTTGGCGTAGCGAAATGTCCGAAAAAACAATATAGGCCGGCACATTCCGCTCGTCGGCAAGTTTTTTACGCAAGTGGCGCAAGCGGTTGAATAACGCCTCGTCACAAACAATTTCTCCGGTGCGGCGTGTTTTCTGCTGAATTTCTGGAGACGCTGGAGTGGCGGCAAGTTGCGTCAGTGTCACTGGCCGACGCTCACTCAGCACTTCCAGACCTTCGGGTGTTAGCTCCAGAATACTAAATTTTCCCGCCGTTTGTTTTAACAATCCTAGCCGTACCAGCTGGCGGCCGATCGCCGCCCACTGCAAACGGCTGTGTTCCTTGCCAACCCCGTACACAGACAACTCCTGGTGACGCCACCGACGGATTTTGTCCGTGTCGGCGCCGACAAGCACTTCGATGGTGTGGTTTAAGCCGACGCCAAAAGCGCCTTTTTGGCGAATGCGGTAGACGGTTGCAAGAAATTTTTGCGCCGGCTGCGTCCCATCAAATGTTGCGCGCGGCAAAAGACAGTTGTCGCAAGCGCCGCAGCCAGCGTCGCCAAATTCTTCGCCGAAATAGCGCAACAGGTCGCTGCGCCGGCATCCCGAAGTTTCTGCGTAATGCACGATTCGCCTTAGCTGATCGTGCGCTAATTCGCGTTCACGCGCGTCGCTTTTGTCGTCGATGAATTGCGAATACTTCACGACGTCGCCGGCACTGAAAAGCAACAAGCACTCGCTGGGCAAACCATCGCGCCCGCCACGTCCAGTTTCCTGGTAATAACCTTCGACATTTTTCGGCAGATCATGATGAATAACGTAGCGGACGTTCGGCTTGTTAATGCCCATGCCAAATGCAATCGTGGCGCAAATCACCTGTATTTCATCACGCAGAAAAAGTTCCTGGTTGTGCGAGCGTTTCTCCGGCGCTAACCCTGCGTGATAAGGCCGCGCCTGCACACCATCGTCAACAAGTTGATCGGCCACTTTTTCGGCCGTCTTGCGGCTGTGACAATAAACGATACCCGCCTCCCCTGCACGGGCACGCACGAAGCTGAGAACTTGCTGATAAGGTTTATGTTTAGCCAATACGCGATAGGTTAGGTTAGGCCGGTTGAAACTCGCGACATAACGCGCCGGTTGGCGCAGTCGAAGTTCGCGCACAACATCCTGGCGCACACGTTCGGTGGCAGTGGCCGTAAGCGCCATCACCGGCACCTCCGGAAAATGATCACGCAATCCTGCTAGCTGGCGGTATTCAGGACGAAAGTCGTGTCCCCACTCGCTGATACAATGCGCCTCATCGACTGCAATGAGATTTATATTCCAGCGTTTAAGATCCGCGAGTGTGCCGTCAAGCATTAGGCGTTCGGGCGCCAAATAAAGCAGACGGTATTGGCCATTTTCAAGGGCCTGGCGGCGTTGTCGCGACCGATCCTCATCTAAGGAGGAATTAAGGAATGTCGCGGATATGCCCATAGTCTCGAGCGCATCTACCTGGTCTTTCATCAATGCAATCAGAGGCGAGACAACCAACGTGATGCCCGGCCGCAAGAGTGCTGGTAATTGAAAGCACAGCGATTTTCCGCCGCCGGTTGGCAACAGAGCAAACACGTCACGCCCTGCCAATGCATCGCCGATGATTTCTTCCTGAAACGGCCGGAACGAATCAAAACCAAAAACACTTTTCAGCGTCGAGAGAAGATCAACCGTTTGAA
>CAZVNB010000028.1:0-25766 GCA_964628355.1 uncultured Planctomycetia bacterium
GGCTTCTTTGGCGGATTGTCGGGTCTTTAGAGAATTTTCGTAACCGGCGTTAAGACTTTGAAGAGTTTCTTTGAGTTGGGATTCTTCTTCAAGATAAGGGAGCATGTCAGACCATTCTTTTATGGCGTCGGGAAGTTTGCCAGCCTCATAAAGATTTTTCCCATTAGCAAAAATTTTATTGCTCAATGCCTGGCGATCGGCAAACGCCTGATCGGCCTTTTGTTTTTCTTCCAGCGCCTTTACGCCATCCGCTTTAACTTTTTGTGAAACTTCCTCCAAAACTCGCGCCAACTCTGCCGGAGCTTTGAACTTGATACTTGACCCACCGGCCACTTGCTCGCGCGCTTTGCGGATTTTCAGGGTTTCCTCCTGCAATCGATCCATCCCCTCCATAAATTCCTGAAACCCAGCTGGATTCTCCATCTTGGGACCGATCGTGGACCATTCTTTTTTAGCCTCGTCAAACCTACCGGATTCATAAAGTAGCTGACCTTTCTCAAAAGAAGCGCTGAAGGAAGCTTGCTGGTCAAAGAGAGTCTTTTCGGCCTTTTGCTTTTCGGATTCTAATACGGCACGTTGCGTCTTTAATTTTTCCAAAAACTGTTGCAAACTTTGTCTGAGTGGCTCAATCACGGACGTTTGTAAAAACTTTTGCTTTTCAGCAGCTGCTTGGGCGCCACTCTGTTTGACCTGCTGCAACATGTCTTTGTTTTGTTTCACCTCATCGATAAGCCGATGAAGATCTGTTTCATTTTCAGAGCGGCCGGCGACTTTTTCCCACTCCAAAATAGCCTCATCGTATTTTCCTTCCTCAAAATACTTCCGTCCCTTCTGAAAGTCTTCCAGCGCCCACGACTGGCGATCGGCCGCTGTTTTTTCGACAGCCAGACGCTCCGCTTCAAACTCTTTGATCTGCGCCAAAAATTTCTCATTCGCTTGAGCAACAAAAGATAGGGAGTCCTGCGGTACACGATATTTAAGGTTTTTCTTCTCGATGGATTTTTCTGCTTCCTTTTGTGCGTCCAACGACTCATGGTAAGCAAGCGCCATTTTTTCTATGGAGCGACGCTCGGGAGAATTTTGAACAAAATAAACTGAAATTTTCTCTAGCTCTTCGATCGCACCTTGGTAGTTGCCCTGAAAGTAAAGTGATTTCGATTTTTCGAAAGAATCTTTGATTGGATTTTGCGTTTGAATCTCAGGACTTTCGGCGGAAGATTTTGCCTGTTCGGATTTTTTCTTAAACTTCTGACTAGCGGCCTCAAAAAAATTACGCATTTCGCCTGATTCTTCAAGCGTTAATGTCGGCAGCGATTGCTTAACAGGCCTTGCTTTCAGAGACTCGGCGTAGTACTTTTTAAAATCAGCAAATACTCGGCGATCCGGGGCTTCCTCAGGCAAATAGGCACCCAATTTATCCCACTCGCCTATGGCCTGTTCGAAATTTCCTTTGTCATAAAACTCTTTTCCTTTTTGGAATATGGAATCAAGCTGACGTTTTCGCTCGGCCAATTTCTGATCCACTTGATTCATTTCGTCAGGGGAGATGCTCTTGGCGCGGCCTCGTAAATAATCAACTACGGTCTTAAAAGCCGGGTAACGATCAAGAATGCCGTTTAGTTTATCCCACTCGGCGACGGCCCCTTGGTAATTCCCACGCTCATAGCAATCTTTTCCTTTTTGATAAACCGACATCAGCCATTGGTCTTCAGCCAACACTTGGGGGTTGGAGGCCGCCGCGGACGAACGAATAGAGGGGAAAAAGACACCGAGGCCTACTGCCAGCAGCAAAAAAGCTGCAAGAAAAGACCGAATGTTCCAGGTCCGCCGGGTCGTGCGGACAAAGAATTTACGCATGGCACTAATATAGCATAACGTCGTGTGCCACAAAAGCCTTAAATCAGCTAATTGCATCCTGTTAGGATACCTGCTAAGCTTTTGCTTTATATAACCATTCGTAGGGGATTTAACAGTGAAAAAAACAATCTCGTCCATTCGTTGCAATCTCTGCGGCGCTTCTAAGTACTATTTGGTGCACCTGGAAAAAAAACCACGGCCTTCATCCAACAAGAAACAAAAGTACTCCATTTCGGAAAGCCAGCTCGACAAGCCCGATAAAATCGTGCGTTGTATGAGCTGCCAGCTTATGTACGCGATTCCAAAAGAATCAACACAAAAACTCGTCGAAGATTACATCACCATGGAAGATCCCAAATATGTGGAAGAAGAAACCGGTCGACGTGCGCAAGCAAAACTTATTCTCTCTTTGATCGCCAAACACAAAAAACAGGGAAAAATGCTCGACATAGGTTGCGGCCCCGGCCTATTTCTGGATGAGGCCAAAAAACAGGGATGGTCCGTGCAAGGCGTGGATCTTTCCGGTTGGGCCAAGGAACATGCCAAGAAAAATTTTGGGATAGAGGTTCTTCAGGGAACCCTGCATGACGCGCGTTTTCCCGACCGGAACTTCGATGGGATCGTAATGAATGATGTGATCGAACACCTGGAAGATCCCAAATCGGCACTCAAAGAAATTTGGCGAGTTCTTAAAAATGACGGAATTCTTTATGTTAGCACGCCCGACATTGAAAGTTTTCTAAGCCGTCTTCTACGCGCCAAATGGTGGGGCATCAATAAGTACCATCTTTTTTATTTTTCGAGAAAAACCCTTGAGAAAATGTTCCAAGAAGCCGGTTTAAAAAGCGTTCATTACGCTTCGTACCCGAGAGTTTTTTCTTGGAATTACTGGGTGGAGCGCCTACGCGCTTATCCGAGATTTGTTTATACAATTCCGGAATTTTTCTCAAAACTTGGAAATGGTGAACGTCTTTTAACTATCGTGTTGCACGACCAGATCGGCGTTATTGCAAAAAAAATCCGCCGATTGGACCTTTTTGAAAACGAACACATGCCGGAACGAAATCTGCCTAAAAAAATGAAAGTGATCGCAGTGCTTCCCTCCTACAACGCCGAAAAAACTCTCGAGCGTACCGTGGCAGATATTCCACGAGACATAGTTAATGAAATTATTTTAGTGGACGATGCTAGCAAAGACCGTACCGTGGAAATTGCCAAAAAATTGGGACTCACCGTGTATGAACACACCCAAAACCTGGGTTATGGCGCTAACCAAAAGACCTGTTACAAAAAAGCGCTCGAACATGGCGCGGACATAGCTGTCATGTGCCATCCCGATTATCAATACGACCCAAAAATCATTCCGCAACTGGTCGAGCCGATTTTACGTGGCGAGGCGGATGCGGTGTTTGGCTCACGCATGATGAAAGGCGGAACGCTAGAAGGCGGCATGCCGCTGTGGAAGCACAATGCAAATATTCTTCTCACGGCGTTTGAAAATGTAATGCTCGGCACTTATCTTTCCGAATATCATTCGGGGTTCCGCGCTTACAGCGCTGAGGCGTTACGGCGTATCGATTTTGAAAAAAATTCCGATGGATTTATCTTCGACACGGAAATTATCGTGCAACTTCACGTGCAGCATTTCAAAATCGACGAAATCCCGATTCGTACGCGCTATTTCGAGGAGGCCTCTTCCATTAAATTATGGCCCAGTATCATTTATGGCTTGGGAATTTTATGGGTGATGTTTGAATACGTTTTACATACGAACGGGTGGTTAAAAATAAAAAAATTTCTCCTGCCAAAAAACTAATCTCCTAAAGGGCGTTTTTTTGTACCGCCAGCAAAAGCTCCTCATTCGTAAATGGCTTTTTCACGGTGTCCGAGGCGCCCGCAAGACGTGCCTTCTGGTCGTTATTTTCATCAAGTAATCCTGAAACAATCACGATGGGAATATTCTTGGTGTTCTTTTTCTTTTTGAACGCATTGCAAAACCAAAATCCTGAAAAATAAGGTAGGCGAATATCCATTAAAATAAGATTTACATGATGCCGGCTGGTTTGCTTGATGGCCTCCAAACCATCGTGCGCAACAAGCACGTAATAATGATGCCTCGTTAAAACTTTCTGGATTAAAAACGCGAGTTTTGGATCGTCTTCGACTACCAATATGGTTTTGTCTTTCGTTTGCCATTTTGCCATTACTTTGTACCTGGCCTCCCAAAACAATCGCTGTAGCTACAAGTAAGCATGGGTATTGTACATTACGAGAGATACCTACTCTATCTACTGCTTATTTTTGCTTAAATTTACTCGGTTATGAGAGGCAGTTAGGGCTAACTCTGGAGGGGCTTTTTAACTACCGCAGGCTACGCAGTCGTCCTTATTCTCGAGGGAACAGGTAATATCGGCCATTTTTTGCTCTTGGGTGGGGGCGGGCGATATCATCGCCAGTTCGTCGACCACCGACTCCGCATTTTGCGCCAGCGGCTGGAATTCTTTTTGCACCGTGAATTTAATGGCGTCAACCGCTGCTTTCGTACGCAGGTAGTACATGCCTGTTTTAAGTCCTATACGCCAGGCATGAAAATGCATGGACGTGAGCTTCGCAAAATTGGGTTCCTCGATAAAAAGATTCAAAGATTGAGACTGGCAGATAAAAGCGCCGCGATCTGCCGCCATATCGATGAGGGATCGCTGCTTCATTTCCCATACCGTGCGGTAAATATCCTTGATGTTTTGAGGAATCTCCTCGATATTCTGTACAGAACCGTTCGAGGCTATGACTTTTTCTTTTAATTTTTGATTCCAGATACCGAGTTCTACGAGGTCTTTCATTAAATATTTATTTACCACGATGAATTCGCCGGACAAAACACGCCGCGTGTAAATATTGGAGGTATAGGGCTCGATGCATTCGTTGTTGCCAAGAATTTGGGATGTCGAAGCGGTTGGCATTGGCGCCAGAAGCAGTGAATTACGCACTCCATGTCGCTTGACTTCTTCGCGCAGCGCCTCCCAATCCCAACGCGAAGAAGGTTCGATATTCCACATATCAAACTGGAATATTCCTTGCGACACCGGCGAGCCCTGGAACGTTTCATACGGTCCGTGAAGTTTGGCTAAATCCTTGGAGGCTGTCATGGCCGCAAAATAAATGGTCTCAAAAATTTCCTTGTTGAGTTTGCGTGCTGCATCGGAGTCGAACGAGATTTTGAGCAGAATAAATACATCGGCCAATCCCTGCACGCCAATGCCAATCGGGCGATGCCGGAAATTGGATCGGCGCGCTTCTTCTATTGGATAATAGTTGATATCGATAATTTTATTAAGATTTCGCGTAACGACCGCCGTCACTTCAAAAAGTTTTTGATGGTCAAATTCCCCATCCATGACAAACCGCGGAAGCGCCAGCGAGGCAAGGTTACAAACCGCCACCTCGTCCGCAGAGGTGTATTCGATGATTTCTGTGCAAAGATTCGAGCTTTTGATGGTGCCAAGATTTTTCTGATTCGATTTACGATTGGCCGCGTCCTTGTACAGCATGTACGGTGTGCCCGTTTCGATCTGCGCTTCGATGATCGCAAACCAAAGCTCCTGCGCCTTCACCGTTTTCCTCGCCTTGCCCTCGCGCTCATATTTTTCGTAAAGCGCTTCAAATTCTTCTCCCCAACTGTCCGCCAAGCCCTTGGCCTCGTTGGGGCAGAAAAGCGACCACTGGCCATTTTGCTCCACACGCTTCATGAAAAGATCGGGAATCCACAGCGCATAAAAAAGATCACGGGCCTTCATTTCTTCCTTGCCGTGATTTTTACGAAGATCGAGAAAATCAAAAATATCCGCATGCCAGGGCTCGAGATAAATCGCAAAAGCGCCCTTTCGCTTTCCACCGCCCTGGTCGACATAGCGCGCCGTGTCATTGAATACACGCAGCATCGGAACAATACCGTTGGACGTGCCGCTTGAGCCCCGAATGTAAGAGCCCGTGGCGCGAATGTTGTGAATGCTGAGTCCTATTCCACCGGCCGACTGGGAAATTTTGGCGCATTGTTTCAGCGTGTCATAAATTCCTTCGATGCTGTCATCTTTCATCGTCAATAAAAAGCAGGAGGAAAGCTGCGGTTTCGGCGTGCCGGCATTGAATAAGGTCGGCGTGGCATGCGTGAACCAACGCTGGGACAGCAAATGATAAGTTTCGATCGCAGTGTCTATGTCCTCGCGGTGAATGCCCACGGCCACGCGCATCAATAGGTGCTGAGGACGCTCAACCACCCGGCCATTTAATTTCAGCAAGTAACCTTTTTCCAACGTTTTAAACCCAAAATAATCAAAATCAAAATCACGGTCATAAATGACGGTGGAATCTAGAATCTCAGCGTTCTTTTCAATGATTTTATAAACATCCTTTGCAATCAATGGCGCTTTTTGTCCGGTGCGCGCATTCGTATACGTGTAAAGGTCCTTCATCGTCTCGAAAAAAGATTTCTTCGTATTTTTGTGAAGATTGGATACTGCGATGCGAGAGGCCAATAGCGCATAATCGGGATGTTTGGTCGTCAGAGATGCGGCTATTTCGGCAGCTAAGCTGTCGAGTTCGGAAGTGGTGACACCATCATAAATGCCCTGGATGACTTTCTTCGCCACATCCACCGGGTCCACATGTTTCGGATCCAAGCCATAACACAACCGCTCGATACGAGAGGTTACTTTGTCAAATTTAACGGATTCTAGGCGCCCATCCCTTTTAAGAACTTGCATCATGGAAAATCCTTGGTGTTTTTTCTAAAATTCCGCGTTCGTGATAAACGAATGGTTTTCTTTATTCACCATCACTCCGGCTTTTTGGTACTCGGCCACCCGTTTCTCAAAAAAATTGGTCTTGCCCTGCAATGAAATAAGTTCCATAAAATCAAACGGATTCGAAGCATTAAACAGACGATGATACCCGAGCGCCACCAGAAGCCTGTCCGCCACAAACTCGATGTATTCGCACATCATCTTCGCATTCATGCCGATCAAATCCACCGGCAGAGCGTCCGACACAAACTCTTTTTCTATTTCAACCGTATTCGAAATAATCTCGTGCACGCGTTCGGTGGAAAGTTTATTCTGAAGCATATTATAGAGCAGGCACGCAAAATCGCAATGCAAACCTTCGTCGCGCGAAATGAGCTCATTGGAAAATGAAAGCCCCGGCATGAGACCGCGTTTTTTGAGCCAAAAAATCGAGCAAAAACTACCGGAGAAAAATATCCCCTCCACAGCTGCGAACGCCACCAAGCGCTCCGCGAACGAGCCTTTTTTGATCCAACGAAGCGCCCATTCCGCTTTTTTCTGTACGCACGGCACGGTCTCGATGGCATGGAATAATTTATGTTTATCAGCCGGATCCTTGATGTAAGTATCTATCAAAAGCGAGTAGGTTTCCGAATGAATATTTTCCATCATGATTTGAAAACCATAAAAACAGCGGGCCTCGGGAATCTGCACCTCACGAATAAAATTGATCGCGAGATTTTCGTTCACAATGCCGTCAGAGGCCGAAAAAAAGGCCAGCACATGCTTCACAAAATGCCGCTCTCCGTCGTTCATGCGATCCCAGTCTTTGGCGTCATGGGACAAATCGATTTCTTCGGCGGTCCAGAAACTGGCTTCGGCCTTTTTATACATCTTCCAAACCTCGTCATGCTGGATCGGAAATAAAACGAAGCGGTCTCTATTTTCTTTTAGGATGGGTTCCGTCATAATGTTTTCGAGTATAGTCTTGTGAAAAATGATTGTCAATAAAAAACACTATATATTGTGTTAAAATGGCCTTGAAAAATTCAAAACTACTAGCCTTTTCCGGTGTATTTCTCGCAAATTTTAAAAAAATTACAATTTTGGCACAATCTCTCGTTGGCAGTGTATTGAAAAAACTCGCGACCCTTCGGAATATTATTTTCGGTATCTGACAGAAGACCGCGCATCGCCTCGATGCTTTCCGACATCACCTGTCGGGTTGATTCTATCAGAGAAACCGTGATTTTCTGCTGCTGAACAGCAGGTGACGGTGAGGAAAGATAAAGGAGGTAAGCTTTGATTTTTTCGAGTGGCATTTCCCATTTTTTCATCGCGTAAATCGCGTAAGCGCCTATCTGAACAGAGGCTTCCTTTTCTTCCTTTCCCGTTTTCCAATCATAAATTTCGATGAATCCGTCTTTTTGACGAGCAAAATCAAGCTTCACGTAAATTTTGGCACCTGCAAATTCAAATTCCTCCAAATCTTCAATCACTAGCCAATTTTTTTTATCGTCTTGTTGCAGTTCCTGATAAAGGTTTGAGCCAAAAAAATTTTTAACCGCCGCAGCCGCCTCATCATGAATAGTTTTCCACACAACATCGGAAACCGGTTTTTCATATTCGTGCTCAAAAAGCCCGATGCTTTTTTTAGGCTCCTCGAAGTATTTTTTTGCTTTGGACGATCGGTAATCCCGGCGCATGATTTCCGTGAGCCTGTTTTCAGCCCAATTAAGATCCACGGACTTCCCCGCACGGAGAGATTTCAAAACCTCTTCGATGAGATGATGAACCGTCTCGCCTTTCCAAGCCCAACGGTTCTTAAGATTTTTTAGGATATAGGCCAAGCGCGCTTCCTGAGGGGCGCTTTTGTTCCACCCGCCCCAAGAAGCATAACGATCATAAAAATATTTTCTCTGACATTCCTGGAACTCTTCAGCCCGGGACTTGGACCAAGAAAAATTATTTTCTATCGCTAAAGCCAAGCGAATTTCCTTACCAGGCGTATTCCATTACTTGACAATCCCGGTCTCTAACCACTGATATTTGCCTTCTAGCATGTTCCGACCGATCCGATAGATCATTCTATCATCATTTTCACGCTGGGCGCGAAATTCGCGATGGATGCGAATCGCCGCTTCGCGGCAGAATAAATCCGCCAGCTCTTCGGGACCCAAATCTGAAGGATTTTGGTTTATAAGGCTTACGGCTCTGGAGCAGGAGCAAGACATTGCAAAAAGATCCGTACCAATATTGACGTATCGAAATAGAATCTGCTGCCGTTTTTCAAGATTTTGCTGGTAAATCGCCATGGCATGGAAAAGATCACGCGCAAGCCGGTGACTGGTTTTTTCTATGAAATGCAGATGTTTTTGGATTTTTCCAGAAACTTTCACATGGTTTTTCCAGCGACTGAGATAGACCCACTGCCGTGGATACCATAGCACGTAATGCCCAAACGCTTGCAATCCCTTTTGGACTTTTTCCCCAACCGGAGTCTTAGAACTCATTAGCGGCAAAATCCGTCTCAAATGTGGGTCCATTGCCTCGCGCGCAATAAAAAGATGCATGATTTCGCTCGTTCCCTCGATGATAAGATTGATACGCGCATCGCGCATAAAGCGCTCGACGGGAATCGGCGGTTCTCCACGATTTCTCAAAGAATCGGCGGTCTCATAACCACGCCCCCCTCGAAGCTGCACCGAATCATCGGCAATGCGCCACGAAGCCTCCGTGCAGAAAAGTTTAGCCATCGCCGCCTCGAGCCGAATGTCCGTTTTATGTTGGTCCGCCATCGCAGAAGACAACCAAGTCACGCTGTCCATCGCAAACGTCGTGGCAGCCATCAACGATATTTTAGCGGTGACGGCCTCATGTTTTCCAATCGCCTGACCCCATTGGACGCGTTTATTCGCCCAATCACGCGCGATCACCAGCGATTTTTTTGCCATCGCGGTGCAAGCCGCCGGCACCGTGAGACGCCCCGTGTTCAACGTAATCAGGGCGAGTTTGAGACCTTGCCCTAGACCCCAAATAATATTTTCCTTCGGAATTTTTACGTTTTTGAAACAAAGTAGGCCGTTTTGAATGCCTTTGAGTCCCATAAAACTGCAGCGATGAACTACCTCAAAACCGGGCGTATTTTTCGTTTCGACAATAAACGCCGTAATTTGAGTTTTTTCTTTTCCATTGACCGTTTTTGACGGCGTTTTTGCCATGACAACGAGCACATCCGCGATGGTGCCGTTCGTGCACCAAAGCTTCTCGCCGTTTAACAGATAAAAATTTCCATCCTCCGTTGGCATGGCCGTGGTGCTCATCTTGGCGGGATCGGAACCGACATCAGGTTCTGTAAGCGCGAACGCGGACACGGATCCTTTTGCAAGCATAGGCAGATATTTTTTCTTCTGCTCCGGCGTGCCGAACATTTTTAGCGGCTGTGGGACGCCGATACTTTGATGCGCGGATAAAAGAACCGCAGTGGAGCCACAATGGCTGGCGACCATCGCAATGGCGCGATTGTAGTTGATCTGCGAAAATCCCAGTCCGCCGTATTCTTTCGGAATTTTCATCCCGAAGCAACCGAGATCAGCGAGGCCCTTCATCACTTCGTCCGGTATGAGGCTGTTCCTGTCTATCGCATCGGCATCGACTTTGGTTTTTAAAAAAACTTCGAGCTTTTTTAAAAATTCGTCCCCGATTTTTTTGTCGTTATCCTCCTGTTCCGGGAACGGGAACAAGAGCTGCCAATTGATCTTACCGGTAAAAAGATCACCGACAAAACTCGGATATTTCCAAACCTCTTCACGCGCTTCCTCGGCAACATCGAGAGACTTCGCCTTCTCAATATTATCTTTGCCTTTGAGTAGTTCCATGCACCTTCCTTTTTTAAAATTGTATCACAAATTAAAAAATTTTAATCTGGCAATTGAGTTTTACTTTTTAGCAAAACAGCCGCCTCGATATGTTTGGTTCGAGGAAACATATCAAATGGTACCAATTCACTTAAAACAAAACGTCCGCCGGATAAAATAATTTTTAAGTCCCGCGCCAGCGTGGGGATGTCGCAAGAAATATAAATCAGCGCCTTGACCCCTCCCAACTGAGCTATCTTTTGCGCAAAACCCCGATCAAGACCCTGCCGCGGTGGATCCATGAGAACAACGGCATCTTTTGCTCCAACACGCGACCCCAGTAAAGGGAAAATTTTTTCCACGCGTCCTGATATGATTTCAAGTCCGTCAGCTTTTTTTTCTTCCTTATTCATCTGAAGCGCCGAAAGGCTGAACAGGTTTTCTTCGATGCAAAAAATTTTTGGAACACCCTTGGCGCATAGCCAGCTAAATGTCCCAACGCCCGCAAAAAGATCAAAAAATGTTTGTGGCTGGAGCTGGTCCACCCATTCTTTCACTTTTTTTGTAAGAAGTTCGGTCACACCAAGATTGGTCTGAAAAAACCCTTTGGAATGGGCGATGATAAGTTCGCCGCCCAGACGAATGCGGAAAAAACGCTGATCTTCATCCGAAATAATCTCTCCATTTTCGGCGAGTTTAAAGCTGATTTTTTCGATTTTATTATTGAAGAACAGCGGCACTTTCAGAACTGGCTCAAAACGGTTATCGAGAATATCGCAGCGCTTTATAGCCACAGTGGACACATTGTCGCTTGCGATAAAATTAAGTATGGGGCGCTTTGATTTGGGAGTCCGGATGACATGAAAAGTAACGCTATTGCGATACCCATATTCTTTCTCCGAATAAAGCATCGGTTGGACCCGCACGTTCACGCCGGCTAGGCGCTGCAAAATTTCGCTCATCTGTAATTCTTTGAGGCGTCGTTCTTCTTGGTAAGAAACATGTTGATACTGGCAACCGCCGCAATAACTGTAGTGGGGACAAGGCGGTTTGACGCGATGAGAAGATGGTTCAATGACGCGCAGCGTTTTGGCGCGCGAAAAATTTTTCTTGTCTTGAATTATCTCGACTTCGACAACTTCACCTTCAAGAGCGCCCTGCACAAAAAAGGTCTTGCCTTCATGAAAGGCAATTCCCTCCCCTCCGAAAGCGGATCTAATTACCTTTAGCGAGACGGTCAAGAGTTAGAAACTAGTTTTGCGACTGCAGAAAACTCGGACGGCGTCGAATGCGCTCAAACCAGGCGGTTAAGTTTTTTAAATCAGCGGGAATACCGCTTCCCAGTATCGGAAGCGCCGCTAGGTGCGGCGTGATCGCTACATCCGCCAAAGAAAAATCGTCGAAAAGATATTCTTTGCCCTGAAGATGTAGATCCAGTTCCTTCATGGTTTCAAGAATTTCTTTTCGCTTTTTCTGTTTCACATCCTCGCGCTGCTGGTCCTTGGGTTTTAACAGGCATTCGATTACCAGAACACCGATGTTCAGCACCATGCCCTTGTCGATCTTATTCACGAATGTTTCGATTTGCGCGCGGCGCGAGGCATCTGACGGCAAAAGTGGTGGGGTGGGATACTTTTCATCCAAATACTGATTAATCAAAAAAGCCTCGGAAAGATACACATCACCGTCGATGATTGCCGGCACCGTGCCGCGGGGGCTGGCTTTCTTAAAATCAGGGGAGTCTTTCACTTCTTTGTTTCCATGAACATTCACGGACTCAAACGGAAGATTTTTTTCAGCAAGCACAATTTTTACTTCACGTGAATTGCCTGAACGCGGGAAACAGAACAACTTTAACATAAGACCCTCCCCCCTTATCTCTACCTGCCGGCAATACCGGTCTCTTGCAGTGACGTGTATATTTTTTCGGCCTGCTCCTCTGCTTCCCTTATGCAATCAGGAATTCCGACCCCTCCAAAACTAGACCCCGTGAGATGAAGCCCAGGATTTTTTTCAACTTGCGCGCGCACTTCGGCAAGCCAATCGAGGTGACCAACGGCGTATTGTACCATAGCCGAGGGATAACGCTGAACGTGAGAGAAAAAAGGGTTTGTTTTGATTCCGAGAAGCTCGCGCATGTCTTTTTGAGCAAGCTCCACAAGCTCCTGGTTGTTTTTTTCAAGAAATTCACGGCCAAAGGCGCCGCCGATAAAAGCGCGGAAAAGTTTTCCACCCTTCGGCGCTCTGTTTTCAAATTTTTGATCCACAAATGTGCATGCCAACACAGCCCTTTTTTCCGTTCGAGGCGCCACAAATCCGAACCCCTTCTTGGGCATCACAACCAATTCCTGTGTACGATAAGCCATATTGATAACCGCCACAGATTCATAGAGAAGTTCGGAAAGCTTCTCGGAAAGGGCCGGGCAATCTTGCTTTAGAAGTTCTTTTATTTGAAGTGCCGGAAGTGCCACACAAACGGCATCCGCTTCGATGCATTGGCCTTGCGCTGTCTGGATTTTCCAAAGATTTTTGATGGGGTCTCTCGAGATTTTTTTTACCAGCGTATTTAAATGAATAGTGGCATCGGGTATTTTTTCGGAAAGAGCGTCCGTGAGCGTTTGCATTCCGTTTTTGAACGAAACGAAAAGTCCGTATCGAGGCCCGCTGACTTTTTTAAAACTTTCCCGATAAAGTCCCATTTCACGGCGTAAGCCTCGAATCACGCTGCCGTATTTTTTTTCAAGCTCTCTGAAACGCGGCATAGTTGCCAATAAACTGAGCGTATCGGGGTCTCCGGTGTAAATGCCGGCGAGCAGAGCCTGCCCGGCTCTTTCTAAACATTCTTTTCCAAAACGCCGACGAATGAAATTTCCGACGCTTTCATCCGTGTCATCATATTTTTTTGGAATAAAAGCTTCTGATAAAATTCTCAACTTTCCACGGAGTGAAAAAATCGGAGTGTTTAAAAAAGGCAAAATCCGGGATGGACCGATCAGATAAAAACCTTCGGGGATTGCCAGAAGCCTCCCCTTTCGGACAAGAAAACTTCTGGGTTGCGAAGGGCCCGTTTCGATAATTTCGCTTTCCAAGCCTAGACGTTTAACCAGATCCAACGCCCAAGGTTTTTCACGAAGAAACGCATCGGGTCCTTTTTCAAGAACGAATCCGGCGCGCTTTTCGGTTTCAATATTGCCCCCCAACCGGTCGCCAGCTTCGAGTAATAACACATCAAAATTTTTTCCGCCTTTTTTTTTTAATTCAAAAAGACGGTGTGCGCACGAAAGTCCGGAGATTCCTGCTCCGATCACCACCACTACAGGTGCCGAGTCCATAATCGTAAACCCTCAAATTTTTTCCAGAATCTGCCGTCCCATCATTTCGATAAATTTCGGATGATCGCTCACGGTGGAAGCGCGAAAATATTGAAATCCCGATTTTTCGCAGCATTGTTTGGCTTCGATATCCAAATCATAAATCACCTCGACATTGTCGCACAAAAATCCGACAGGCACGCAAAGCACGCGTTTAAATTTATTCGCGTCTAATTGGTAAATCACGTCTTTCACATCGGGCTCCAACCAAAGATCCTTTGGATTTCCGCTGCGGCTTTGATAAGCAAACGCCCAATTTTTTCTGAGATTCAAACGCCGTGAAACTGAAGAGGCCGCTTCATAAAACTGAGACCCGTAGCAACGTATTTGGTTTTCCTGACAACTTTGCTCGCACATCGAAGCCGGGATCGAATGGGCCGTGTAAATCACGAATGTGGATGCTTTTTCTGCTGGTGACCATGAATCCCACACTTCATGTACACGTTCGGTCTGCGCATCGAAATAAAGTGGATTTTGATCAAACGGGTCTGTGTAACAAACATCAATCACACCGGCATCCGCCAGCGTTCGGCCCTGTTCCACCTTTTGGTGATACCATTGTAAACTCACGAAAGACCGAAACGACGCAAGCACAAATCCAACAACTTGTTGGACACCAAATTTCTTAAATGTCTGAAATGCATCTACAAAAGTTGGTGTGGAATGTCGAAACGCTACGCCAATGGACAAAGACTTTCCGTAGGACTGAAAATATCCTTCCAACGCCTTTTTTTGGCCCTGCGTGATGCTATTGAAGGGAGAAACACCTCCAATAACTTTGTAATGACGCTCGACTTCCTGCAGTCTGGCAGCGGGAATGTTGGCGCCTTCCAGAATGCTTTGCAGAAACGGTTTTACTTCCTCAGGACTTGTGGGTCCTCCAAAACCGATCAAAAGAACCGCTGTTTTTTTATCGTTCATGTCTGATCCTTTGAGCTAAATTCATGAACCATGTCCACAAGGGCTTGGGCGCTTTCTACAGGTGTTTCAGGAAGCACCCCGTGGCCTAAATTGAAAATATGGCCTGGCCGGCAACCTGCTTCCTTCAATACGCGCCGAACGTGAGTTTCGATTTGTTTTAAATTATCGCACAAGATTTGTGGATCCAGATTCCCTTGGATGGACTTTTCATAACCAATTCTCTTCCAAGCTTCATCCAGCGCAATGCGATGGTCCACGCCGATCACATCCCCGCCTGCCTTACTGATTTTTTCGAGGAAACCTCCGGTCCTTGTACTAAAATGAATTACCGGCGTTCTTTTCTGGATTTTCTGCATCAAATCATGTGAGTGGGGTGCGACATATTCGGCATACTCTTGACCGTTCAAAATACCCGCCCAGCTGTCAAAAATCTGAATCGCTTGCGCGCCGGCATCGATCTGCGCGTTCAAATACGAAGCGGTTGACCGCACAATTTTTTTCATCAACATCTCCCAGCGTGAACGGTCGGCCTGCATGAATTTTTTTGTTTCTGAAAAATCCTGGGTGGATCCTCCTTCAATCATGTAGGAAGCCAACGTAAACGGCGCACCGGCAAAACCGATAAGCGGAATATTATTTTTTAATTTTTTTCTTGCCTCCCTAATGGCTTGGCACACGAAAGAAAGAGACTGGGTTGCATCGACTTCCTTTAACGTTTCAACGGATTTGGAATCACGAATTGTTTTTCCGATGCAAGGACCGTCTGCTTTCAAATAATCCAGAGACAGACCCATCGGTTCCAAAATCAATAAAATGTCCGAAAAAATGATCGCTGCATCGGTGCGCAATTTTTCCTGCGCGGTCACTGTTATTTCCGCGGCCAGCGACGCATTCTTGCAAAGCTGTAAAAAAGTCATCTTTTCGCGCAGCACTCGATAATCTTTCATGTAGCGCCCGGCCTGACGCATGAGCCACACGGGCGTATACGGCGTTTTTTCCCGCCGGCAAGCCTTGAGAAAAATGCTTTGCGCCAACGCGTCGGCTTGGAGATGAATCTGTTCAGAAACCGGAGACAAGACAATGATGGTTTTTTGCTTTGCTTGCAGTGACTGTTGTGCGCACTGGGCTGTTTCCAAAACAAGCGGCCCCATTTTAGGACTCTGTGGTTGAATATCTACGGAAAGGCCGTGATGTTTGAGCGCCTGGGAACAATCCGGGCCCACGGACGCCACCACGATTTTTCCAAACGCTTGTTTCAGAGTATCTTCCAGCTTCATTTTTTTGGCAACCTGAAATACATGATCGATTTGCGCTGCGGTGGTGAACAAAGCCACATGGATCTGGCCCGAAACCATTTTCGTAATGGCTTGCATAAGCGGGTTCAAATCATCCGGAAGCGCCCAGCGATAAACCGGAACGCTCAATAAACGCGCGCCGCGTTCGCGCAACCCCGCAAGAAGCTCGGGATTGGACACGCCATACTCCTGCACCGCCACTGTTTTTCTTGAAAGAGGAATTTTTTCCCTGGCAGAATCCAGCGCCTGCAAAAGCTCCCGCCAGGTATTGGGTTCTGGAACCGTTAACGTATAGGGGATGGCCCATTCATTCAAAACACGGACAGGTTTCGGGCCTCTAGGCACGATCGATATTTTTTTTAAAGCGTCAAAAATCTGTTTGCGTGAATAACGTGTCTCAAGAACCGAAACAAGCAAGCGCGCGCCGACGCCCGTCAAAAAAATAAGAACATCGATTTCACCCTCTAAAAGTTTATCTGCAAAATCGAACACCTGGGAATTATTTTCGAGCGGCACTTCTTTCATCGCCGGCGCGGCACAAGGGACTCCACCCTGAAGCGCAATCAAATCACCCAACGTTTTTGAATGTCGGCTCTCAAAGAAAACAACGTTCAGTCCTTTTAATGCCGTGCGTTCACTTGCCATCCAATACCTGTCGATAAATGACTTCCATTTGATCCGCCTGGCGCTCGGCGCGATAAAGTGTAGACACCATTTCATATCCTTGAGCGGCAACGGTCTTGGCTTTTGCCGGATTCCTAAATAAATCAAGTAGGGCAACACCCAAAGCTTCCGAATCTTTCGGTCTGACAAGCACCGCATTCACATTGTCTTGAAATAAGCTCTCGAGTGCCGGGATTTTTGTGAGAATCACGGGTTTTTTTGCCACAAGAGCCTCGGCAATCGCAAGCCCAAATCCTTCCCGGTAGGTCGCCGGGTGCACAAACACGTCTATCACGGAAAGAATGGCTGTCGTATCATGCACACCTGAAATCATTCGCACACGCGACCCGAGATTGAGTTTGTTGACCAAAGAATCAAGCCTCGTTTTTTCGCGGCCGTCGCCGACAAGAATTAAAAATAGATTGGGCATGTCTTTTGTAAGACGACTCATGGCTTGGATTAGATATTCTTGACCTTTGTCACGCACCAGACGCGAGATGCAACCGATGACAAATGTTTTTTCAGGAATGTCATTTTCGGAACGGATTTTAGCCGGATTCTGGCTCTCAAGTCTTTTCTCAAAATCCTCGATGTCAATGGCATTGTTCACGACGGTGATTTTCGACAAATCAACCCGGTGTACGCTTTGAAGTTCTTCGGCCACCAAAGCACTCACCGCTACTACGCGCTCGCCCCAGCAAGGAAAAATTTTTCTTCCCCAACGCGGTTTATAAAACCCGTGAGCGGTGCTTATAAAAGGAACGCCAGTGATCCGGCTAATCCAATAGGCTAGAACTTCGGTGACACGCGTATGAGCATGGAGGATATTAAATTTTTCTTGCCGAACCAGGCGCACAATCTTTGAAAGAGACAAATACAGTTTGGGATGAAGCTCGCTCTTCGTTTGAATGGGAAATGAAAAGCAGCGTATCCCGTTTTGTTCGAACGCGGGAATTTTTGATCCGCCACCGGAAAGAATGGCTACGCGGTGCCCTTTCTTCGTCAACGCCTTGCCGAGAGTTTCAAGATAACTTGAAATGCCTCCTAAATTTAGATGAGTATTTAAATGGAGGATATTTAAGTGGCAACTTCCAACTTGTTTTGTCAATCGGCTGTTTCTAAATCAGAAGAGTAGGGCGTCTTCACTTTGTACCGCTGACTCAGCTCCTGAATTTGTTTCAAAAGCGCCGGATTGTGTCCGTCGGTTGTGAGCTGACTGATCAAATAATAAATCTTATTGAACGCATAGCCCTTCATGATCTCCGCGCTGCCTTTCGGAGCTTGGTCCAACGCGCGCGTGAAAATAAGTTCCTTCGTTTTCTCGTCCACATCGCCCAATAACTGCATCGAAAAGTCATTTTCATTTTCAAATTTGCCGTAAAGCGTGAACTCCGCGTTACGGTAGAAATCGGGAAGCGACTTTGGAAATACTTCACTGTCGTTTAAACCGTTTAACTGATAACGCAAATTTAGGAAAATGGGGTCTTTGATTTTTGCATAAAAATCACCTAGCCCCTTGCGTATTTGCCCGCGCTCCTTGATAAACTGAGACCAGGCACGGTTTTGGTACGAAATAAAATCCAGCAAATAACGGTTTACTTTCACTCCTCCACTATAAGCAAACACAGGCCTCACCTTTTTATTGAGTCGCGTGATGGAACTGATCAATTCGCGCGAATTCACGACGCCATGCGTGGGACGCCCGTCCGAGATCAAAATAATATTCGATGGATTTCGGGCAGGCGGAGTCTGCACAATTTTTTCAAAAGCGCCGTAAACGTCCGTCGTGCGGTTTGAGGTAAGCTCCGACACGAAACGTTCAGCCTGCTTGATCGTTTCAGGGGTCGCTTGGATCGACTGCGGAGAAAAAAACGACGCCTTGTCTTTGAAAGCAACGATGTTGAAAAGGTCGTCTTTGTTTAAGTTCTTCAGGCAATAACTAATCCCGCGCTTAAATTCATCCAGTCGATCCGGTGAAATACTAAGCGAGCAGTCAATGGTAAAAAGAATTTCCTTCGGCATAATTTTAAATTGCTGCACATTTTTTTTCGCAAAAATTTTAATCATGAAATATTTTTGGGAGTCGGCAGGATCTTGAAAAATATAAACCTGAATATCCAGAAAATTATCGAGTGATTCATATTTTACAATATCGCCTTTGGATTCCCCCGTCCCTCCTTGGTCAAAGGTCGAATTGCCGAGTGTCCCCTCCATCGGGGTAAAACCGGGCATTCCCTCGTCCGGATCAATATCGACGTTTTGTGGCATGCCAAACGAAAAATTTTCAAACGGTTTTTTGAGAGCTTGAATAAGTTGACCCGCATCGGTTTTGTGCTGGTCCACCATTTTCATGATATCTGTAAAACCCGAAGTAGATTTTTGCTGCACCTGCACTTTCTCATTCGATTGTTTCTCTTCGGCGTGGATAAGAATCGCGTTCAGGTCATTGCTTTCATCGAAGCCGGAGCTTTCCAGCTCTACGGCCTTGGGCATTACGTCCAGCTTTGTCTTTCCGGAGGAGGTTTCCTTTTTCACAAGTGAATCGACCGAAATATCTTTTGGAGACGGGGCCATTCCTTTGGTTTCGTTTTTGAAAAAGCGCAAAGAATCTTTGAGGCGGTCTGGATTGGCAGCACTGGAAGTGCGTTTAACAAGCAAAGGCCGCGCATCCGCAGACTTCACGTTGAAACGAAGTTGCTCTTGTCTGGGAAGCACGGCGGACTCCGAGAGACGGATAAACATCGTCACTGCGATGAATGCCATGTGAAGCAATAGAGAAAATAATACGGGCTGGAAATACCGTTTCTTAGAAAGCTGGCTGATGTTCAAAAAAATCTCCTGCTTTTAAAAATTTATCCGGCCTTGCGCGCCCAGTCGCTTTCCGGGTAACGAGTTTTGAGTTCGACAAACGCTTTCTGTGATTCATCCATTCGTTGGATGCTGCGAAAACATTCCCCGGCCTTGTAAAGAGCCGGCGGCGTATACTTGGGATCATCATATAAAATAGCCACCAGCATGAAAGCCTTTGCAGCACCTTCCAAATCTTTCGCTTTTAAAAGCAAATTCGCCAGTTCAAAACGCGCGCGCATGGCGACTTTCAGCTCGTGATCATAGGCAAGCGCCTGGTTAAAATCTTTTTCCGCAGCAGAAGCATCGTCCATCGCCGAATGCGCGATTCCGAGCCCCAAATGAGCCTGCGCCACGAAAGCACCTTCTGGTTTTTCCTGGATGGCCTGCGAGTAGAACTCCACGGCTTTTGCGTAATCTTTCATCCCCATTGCGCTTTCGCCTTTGAAAAATAATATTTCGTGTTTCATATTTTTCTCGGGAAAGCGGGCAGGAAAAGCCGCCAAAATTTTGTCCAACGAAGTATAGTCGCCATGATCCAATGAATACTGAATCAGCCAAAAAACACCGTCGGGATCGAATCTGACCTGTGGTCGGTTAAAAATCAGGTCTTGATAAAATACGTTCGCTTTATCCACATTGTTATTCTGTATATAAAGGTAACCGAGCCTGGTCCAAACCTCTTGTGACAGTGTATGTTCGGGGTAAGTTTCGAGTAATTTTTCATAAAGCGGCAGGGCCTGGGCGATGCGGTTTCCGTTTTCGAGGCTGATGGCTGCTCCATACAGGGATTCTGCGTACAACTTCGAATCAGGAAATTTCTCCAAAATTTTGTTAAATGCGTACGCCGCATGATTAAAATGCTTAAGTCCCGTGGCAGCCACACCCAGTTTATAATAACCAATGTCCAAGTACTCGCTTTTCTCGTGATTTTTAAGGAAAGCTTCCGCGCCCTCGAAAGCTTGCTTAAAATTTTTTCCGTCCAGGTCAATCTGCACCATTTGAAGCAAAGCCAGATCCGAACTGGAGTCATTAGGATATCTTTCTGAATATTTTTTGAAATTCCCTCTGGCGGAATCCATGCGGACCGCTTTGAATTCAGTCAAAGCTATTTGAAAAAGAGCCGTTTTTGCCGTATCAGAGCCTGGGAAATCTGAAATGATCTTTTGATAGTTTAAAAGCGCTTCGTCCGTCTTTCCGATCGCCGCAAGAATTTGAGCTTTTTCAAAAAGGGCGCGTTCGTTGTTTTGGCCGGTGCCACCAAAAAATTTTTCCAACTCTTTTAAAGATTCATCCTTTTGTCCTTTAGCGGAAAGTACCGTAATTTTCTTGAACTGGGCCTTTTCTTTTAATGACGACTCTGTTTCGGTATCGGCCAACACCTCTTCTAATTTTGCCAGCGCTTGGTCATGACGTCCTTTTTCCTCGAGCAAATTGGCGATCAAAAAAACAATGTCCGATTGGTAAGCACTCGCCGCAATGGTCGGTTGCTGTAAGGAAAATCGGCGCTCGGCGGCCTCGAGGTCTTGCTTGTTGTAATCACAATAAAAAAGGCCCAACAGCGACTTCCCTTTCAAGCTTTCTCTGTTTTTTTTCTGCGCATCCGGCAGAGCCTCTTCTTGTACTGGTTCGTCGAATACTTTTTGATAATAAATAGCGGCCTCGGAGTAATTTTTCAGGCTGAATAAAATTTCCGCAGTCTTAAAACGGGCCTGCCTGGCAAGCTCCGGCGGATTGCCGTTGTCAGCGGCGATACGGTAGCCATTCACAGCCTTCGGGTAGCGTCCCCCCTTCAAATAAAAATCACCGACGGCGACTCCGGCATAGGAAGCATATTCACTTTGTTTGTCACTGCGCGCGAGTTGCTCGAGTATCCGAAGGGACCGGTCCGTCTTGCCTTTGTTTTCAAGGCACTTGGCGAGATAAAACACCGAACCGCTTTTCACCACCGATTCATCGGTCGTGATTCCACTAATCGCGACACTCCGCTGCGGCCTTGATGGCCTTGCTTCGGTCGTGATTCCACTAATCGCGACACTCCGCTGCGGCCTTGATGGCCTTGCTTCGGAGGTTTTGGAAAGTTTTCTAAAAATACGGATCGCCCGCGCAGTATCCCCGCGGTAATAACGCGCGGTGCCGAGACGAAACTGCGCCATGGGGACTCGCTTGTCACCGGGGAATTCTTTCAAGAAAAGCTCGAAGTGTGCGATCGCAGAAGCGTAATCTTTCGTGAAATAATACGAATCTGCATAACGAAACCGCGCGGAGGCCGCTTCGGTGG
The DNA here is from genome assembly GCA_964628355.1 of uncultured Planctomycetia bacterium. Lineage (GTDB taxonomy): Bacteria > Omnitrophota > Gorgyraeia > 2-02-FULL-51-18 > 2-02-FULL-51-18 > CAZVNB01. The sequence continues at coordinate 21,871 of CAZVNB010000028.1, forward strand.
AGGTAGGATTGGTTTTTAGGAACTTTTCATACTCGGCAACCGCCGGCGCGTACATTCTACGCGCATAAAGTCCGTTCGCGAAATCAAGAGAAGTGGAACTAGTCGAGGAGCCTGCCTGGTTATCGGCGGCAAAGCCGGAAGAAGCTAAAACAATCAAAAATAAAAAAACCCAAACGCCGCGCGGCATTCGGGCTTTATTGCTCTTTTGTTGTGGCAAACGAGATGTTCCAAATATTCGCTTTCGCGCACACATCCAGCACCTGGATCACACGTTCGTGGTACGTTTTTTGGTCGGCTCGCAAAATTACCGCTTGGCTGGGATAAAGTTCCGCGGTCCGTTTCAAAAGCGCGGCTAGTTCACTCAGATCCATCTTTTTTTGCCCTACCACTACTTCCCCCTCTTTGAGGACATTCACGACGATCTCTTGTGAGGACGCTTGCGATTGGATAGAGGCGGCGGCTTTTGGCACAGAAATGTTCAACTGTCCTTCAAAATTAAAATAAAGAAACATCGCCATAAAAAAAGACAGGTTCACCAACAGAATATCAATCAGAGGAATCACCTGCAGGTTGGGAAGATTTTTTTCGTAGTGGGTCGGTTTAAAATTGATCATAGGTTGCGCTCTTTTAAATAATTTGGTTACTTGGTGATCGTTTGCACGATCTCGGAAGCCGCCGTTTCGGCATTCGAAGTGATCGTGCTGAGCCTACCCCTGAAATAGGAGTAGAACATCAGACAAGGCACTGCAATGATGAGTCCAAACGCCGTATTCATCATCGCTTTGGCCAACCCCTGCGTCAAAACCCCGGGATGCACCGTGCCCGCTTTAAAAAAATTGAACGCATCGATCATGCCGAAAATAGTGCCAAGCAGCCCCAACATCGGCGCAACGACGGCAATGTCGCCAAGGTAACTCAGATTTTGCCACATTTTTTCAAGCCGCTTTTTGCCCTCGTATTGAATCGCTTGTTCGATGATGACCTTGCCGCGCGAAATCTTTTGCAGACCTTTTAAAGCAATGCCCGAGACCATATTTTCCTGTTGACGACAAATCGCCACCGCTTTTTCGTATTCTTTTTTTTCCAAAAGAAAAAGCAGGTTTTCAACGAACTCAGGAGGGGTCAGTTTTTGCGTGGTCACGTATTTAAAATGATAGATCACCAGCGCCGTAGCCGCCACCGAAACGATACCCAGAAAAATCATGGAGGGGCCACCGGAGGCAATCATTTCCCACAACGTCGATCCCTCGTTTCTAACTTTTTGAGAAGACATCGCAATGGTGTTGGCCGCAAACGCTGCACCTGCAACCAACGCTAGCGCCGAAACCCCCAAAAATACTCTTGAAAAAATTTTATTTCGTGGCATAAAATCTCCCTTAATCGTTAAAGAGGTGTAATCGTAGCGCAGGTTTCCAACCAGTCGACCTTGATTATAACAAATTTTAAGGAAGGATGAAAAATAAAAAAAGTTTTATGCAGCCCGACCCACTGACCTAAGCACGTTGTTGGCAAGACGGAATACCACATTCCAATCCTCGGCCTTGATTTCCGGCAACAAGGCGTACAGTTTCCGGATCGCTTGAGTTGTCTTACCTAAAACAACCTGTATAAAGGTTGCTTTGTCGAATTGCACGGAAGGATTTATGTCGGTTCGGATGGCATTCACGAGACGGTCGTCCGTCAAGCGGTCTTCTGCCACACGGGACAGCGCCTTGGCGAGGTCGGTTTTAAAGGACATTAAGCCTTCACGTTCCACGACAAGATTTCTTTGTCCAACCATCGGCTCGGATTCAGGCGACATAATATAAACTTCGGCTTCTGGCACAAAACCTGTAAGATCAAACAGTGACGTCAACATTCCCGCTTTAAGGTTTAATTGTGTTTCAAGTTGAACAAGACGCGCGTGTGCCTGTGCTTGGATCAAGGCATTGTCCGTATTCACTCTGAAGCGGACGTTGGGGTCCCCTTGAGAATCTTCCAAAGCATCTGCGGCGAAGATATCAAAACCTGGATCAATACCAATCCTGCCAATAAGAGCTGTATCTGCCGATACCAAAGAACGCTTGGCTGTTTCAGCGGTCGTGACCATCCCATCCAACATATTTTTCCTGGTAAGTCTCTTTTGTCTGCGTATCATGAGAAGATCGCTTGGCGACAGCTCACCTTTGATGGAGTCATCCTTCCTGGTCTTCACATTCTTCACTTGGATGTTCAAGGGTTTGCCAGAATATAATTCTGTCCCTGTTATTTCACCGGTTGTTTTATTGAATCTTAGGCCGGCTCCACGAAGAGTTTTTTCATCCATAAGAACCCTGATGTCCTTCACATCGTCGGGTGAGCTAAATTCAGCCGCATGGGCAAGAGCTACACTCTCAAAAAACGGCGCCAAATCCATTAGCACCTGTTGTGCCACATTTCTTTCCGGTTGATCCAGTTGATTAGGTTGGATCGCCACAAATTCACTGGCGCTCAAACGACTAAGTAAATTGTTACTTCCGCGGACTCTACTCGAATAAGAGCGCCTAAGGTCTGTTTCCAATGTCAGGCGGGGTTCACTCGCCAACCGGGCGCCAGACGCACGACGCATAACTTCAACTACTTTGAGTGGTCTTTTGGCCGCATAATCAAAAGGCACGGTGCTGCCGCTGAAGAAAGTCGTATTTGGCAGCAAATGTAAACCTCTTTTTTTGGCGGTTCTACTGCCGTCGCCTCCCACCACGATTGCCCCAACACCTTCTTGGGCCTTTTGCTTCAAAACATCTAGAATCGCATTAGTTCCGGCGTCAAAACCAGGCATTTTATCATAGCCCATCGTGCCGTTTGCCATGACAACTTGATTGGGATTGAGTGCGCGCAGCTTCACTTCATAACGAGCCCTGGTCTGGTCGTCAATGTCCCATTTTTCGCCGTTTGGACCCAACTTGTAGCCTGTCGCGGTTAGAATACGATTGGGATCTCCATTGCGCAACTCTACAAGAACGTGGTGTTGTGGACCATTCAGCTCATGAGAAAGCCAGGCTCCGACCAGCACAAAACCACCGGGTTTTAAACGTGTTAACAAGTGGCGTAACGCCTCTATTTTCTGGGATTTGGCACCTCCAAAAATCAACGCATCAAGCGGCATATTCATTTTTTCCCTGAGCAGTTTAAATTCTTCGACCATCGCAGGCCCCGTATAAACCTCATCGACCAATTTAAGAAGAACCTGTTTTGATGCCCCGAAAGAATTTACATCCCCAAACGCGTCAAAAACAAGACGGACACGCCCGGAAATCTGGTCACCGGTGCTTACAGGCCTGCGCGCTAGCGCCAATAGGTCTTGCGCAAATTTCTGCTGATGGGCAGAGTCGCCTTGTTCAAAATCTTGCGCAAACCGTAAATTCTCTACAACATTGATCTCTCCGTCTTTAATGTCATCATAAGAAATATTAATTCCAACCTCATTATTCACACTGCCCTCATGAAAAAAAACTTTATTGGGAAAACGCCTTCCAAGTTCTGCAGCCACTTCCTGTGCCGATTCACGATCGTCTTGTTTCGGATCAGGATTATACCGACCGATATGTCCGATAAAAATCGGTGTGGCCCCTTTGTCAAGTAACCAACGGGCTACCGGTTCCATCAAATTGATCCGTGTTAGATCCGTGTCCAAATGATGGTCCTTAGTGTGTGGAACATTCATATTCACCTCCACGATAACCCTTTCTCCTCGAAGATCTACATTGGCCAGCGCCTTCACCGCTTCCGGGATACCGGCCAGCGGGTCGCTAGTCGCCAACCGCGCACCGGCGGGAAAATTAAAATCTAAAGTTTGCCCGTTCATTGCTGGGGATATAAAACGCTCGGGATTTTCTAAATTAAAATAATCTCTGATTTGCGAATAGCTAATGTTGGGA
>CAZVNB010000029.1:0-72432 GCA_964628355.1 uncultured Planctomycetia bacterium
ACGCACTATCCGAAAGAGTTTTATGAGAAATGATTGGCGATCGTGACCGTGCCGACCGTGCGCAATCACCCCGAAGCGCTGAACCCCCAGCTGAAGACTTTGAATTACCTGAATAACATTTTGGCCAAGATCGAAGCGATCAATGCCGGTGTGCAGGAAGCGCTGCTGCTGAATTCTCAAGGTTATGTGACCGAATGCACCGGAGAAAATGTGTTTTTGGTCCGCGGCAAAAATCTTCTGACGCCTCCGCCTTATGTCGGAATCCTCAAAGGAATTACGCGCGACGCGGTCATGAGGCTCGGACGCGAAATGGGTCTGTCCGTGCGCGAAGAAATATTTACCCGCCACGATCTTTACACGGCGGATGAAGTTTTTTTGACGGGCACCGCAGCCGAAATCGTGCCGGTGGTGAAAATCGATAACCGGATCATCGGGAGTGGAAAGCCGGGAAAAATAACGCAAACGCTGATCAAGGCGTTCCGGCACCTGACCAGCAAAGAAGGGGTGCGGTACACCGTTTGAGTACGATGCTTTGCGACGAATGCGGAAAAAATAAAGCGACGGTTCATCTGACGGAGATCGTCAATGATCTCATCACGAAGTTGAACCTTTGCGAAGCCTGTGCCAAGCAAAAAGGCGCCGAGGTCGAACAGCATTTTGGCATTGCCGATCTTTTGTCGGCTTTGTCCGACACGGAACAGCCGCAACCGGCCGTGGCGGGTTCTCCGGCCGGCAGCACATCAAAAAACAAATGTCCCCGGTGCGGGCTGGCGTACGAAGATTTCAAGCGTGTCGGCCGTCTGGGCTGCGGAGACTGTTACAAGGCTTTTCGCACAAGCCTGGCGCCGCTTTTAAAAAGAATTCATGGATCCAATCAGCATATTGGCAAGTCTCCGAGTCCGCAGGCAATAGGGGAACTTAAAACCGTTCATAAACGCCAGGAAGACCTTGAAATGGTAAAGCTGGAACTACAGAAGGCGATCCGAGGTGAAGAATTTGAAGAGGCTGCGGCATTGCGCGACAAAATAAAGTTTTTGGAAAAGAAACTCAAAGATGGCAAGTGAAACCAGAAGACCCGGCATGAACGTCGATCAATTTTTAAAACAGACCTGCGAATGGCTTCGTGGCACCGGCCCCAATTCGGACATCGTGATAAGTTCGCGTGTTCGTCTGGCGCGTAATATCGAAACGCTTCCGTTTTCACATTGGTGCAACAAAAAGCAGGAAAAAGAATCTATGGAGCTTTTACACGAAGCGGTGTTGTCCAATGACATGCTTAAAACGGGTATTTTTATCCGCATGGCCGAAGTGGATGACGTGGACAAGCAGTTTTTGCTCGAGAGGCATCTGATAAGCCGCGAGCACATCGCGCATCCAGAATTTAAAGCCGTTGTTGTCGGCGACAAGGAAGTAATCAGCGTGATGATTAACGAGGAAGATCATTTGCGCATTCAGGTCATGCAATCGGGATTCAATCTCCAGGAATCTTGGCGGGTGGCTAATCGTCTGGATGACCTGCTGCATAAACGCGTACCTTTCGCGTATCATGCCGAATGGGGTTACTTGACGGCTTGCCCGACCAACGCCGGCACGGGCCTGCGCGCGTCGGTGATGTTGCACCTGCCGTCTTTAGTGATGACCAAGCAAATCAATCGTGTTTTGCAGGCCATCACAAAGCTGGGCATGACCGCGCGGGGACTTTACGGGGAAGGCACCGAGGCGGAGGGAAATTTTTTCCAGATTTCAAACCAGATCACAATGGGCTCTCCCGAAGAGGACATCATCGACAACATGGAACGCATCATTCGTCAGGTGATCGGGCATGAAGAAAATTCGCGCAAGTCGCTGATGAAGCAGAACCGCGAAATGTTGCAAGACAAGATTTGGCGATCCAACGGGATTTTGCGTAGCGCCCATATCATCAGCACCAAGGAAATGATGGGGCTGTTGTCGATGGTGAGGCTCGGCGTCGACATGGGCATTATCACGGACATCGACCGGCGCGCCGTAAATGAACTTTTTATTTTGACGCAGCCGGCGCATTTACAGAAAATCGAAGGAAAGATTTTGAACTCCGCGCAGCGCGATGCCAAGCGCGCGAATTTGATTCGTAGGCGGTTGGAAGGACGATGAAAACAATTAGGAGATCATTCTATGTTTAATAAATTTACTGAACGCGCACGGAAGGTCATTTTGTTGGCCAAGCAGGAGGCTAAGCGTTTTAACCACGATTACATCGGCACAGAGCATATTTTACTCGGACTTTTACGTGAGGGTGAAGGCGTAGCCGCGGCGGTGCTGCAGAGCTTGGGCATGAATTTAAACAACATCCGCCTGGAGGTGGAGAAGCTGGTGCAGGTGGGCCCGGCGACGGTGGTTACGGGCGATCTGCCTTTTACGCCCAAGGCGAAAAAAGTGATGGAACTGGCGATGGAAGAGGCCAGAACCTTGGGACACAATTACATTGGCACCGAGCATTTGCTGCTCGGTTTGATTCGCGAAGGTGAGGGCGTTGCCAGCCAAGTGTTTATGAATATGGGGCTGGATCTGGAGAAGGTGCGCGAGGAAGTCATCAAATTGCTCGGTTCCACGACTCCGGGAGTGCAATTTGGGTCTTCAAGCCCACCCGCGCCATTGAGCTCTGGTTCGGCGGCAAAAGTAAAAACGCCGGCGCTGGATGCCTTCGGACGTGATTTAACGAAACTGGCCAAAGACGGAAAGTTGGATCCGGTGATCGGTCGTGACGACGAAATCGACCGCGTGATGCAAACGTTGTCGCGCCGCCGCAAGAACAACCCCGTATTGTTAGGGGAGGCGGGTGTCGGAAAATCGGCCATTGTCGAAGGCTTGGCGCAAAAAATTATAAGCGGGGACGTGCCCGAAATTTTGCGGAACAAAAGACTCATCACGCTGGATTTGGCGCTGATGGTGGCCGGCACGAAGTATCGCGGCCAGTTTGAAGAGCACATCAAGGCCGTCATGGATGAAATTCGTCGCACTGAAAATATCATCATGTTCGTGGACGAGCTGCACACGCTGGTGGGCGCCGGAGGCGCGGAAGGCGCGATCGACGCTTCAAATATTTTGAAGCCCGCTCTTGCGCGTGGTGAAATCCAGTGCATCGGCGCCACGACGCTGGATGAGTACCGCAAATACATTGAAAAAGATTCGGCGCTGGAACGCCGTTTTCAGACCATCATGGTAGAGCCTCCATCGGTGGAGGAAACGATACTGATTTTGAAGGGTCTGCGCGATAAATATGAAGCGCATCACCGCATCAAAATTTTGGATTCGGCCTTGGAAGCAGCCGCCAAGCTTTCCGACCGCTACATTGCCGGTCGTTTTTTGCCGGACAAGGCCATCGACATGCTCGATGAGGCGGGCGCCCATGCGCGGCTTTCCACGCACACTGCACCTCATGAAGTCAAAGAGCTCGAGAAAAAGCTAGAGCTTCTCAAACATGAAAAAGAAGACACCATCAAAGAACAGGATTTTGAAAAAGCGGCCGCACTCCGCGATCAGGAAAGAGAGTTGCGTCGACTTTTGGACAAATCGAAGAAAGAATGGGTGGAGAACCGTTCCAAAATCGAGCTTCAAATCGGCGAGGAAGATATCGCGCGTATCATTGCCAAAACAACCGGTATTCCTATTGCGCGTCTTGAAGAAAAAGAAAGCGCGCGTCTTCTTCGCATGGAAGAGGTCATTCAAAAAAAAGTGGTGGGACAGGAAGAGGCAATTTCTTCCATCGCTCATGCGGTGCGCCGTTCCCGGGCCGGTTTGAAAGATCCCAGGCGGCCGATCGGCTCATTTATCTTTTTGGGTCCCACCGGCGTCGGGAAAACGCTGTTGGCCCGGGCTTTGGCTGAATTTTTATTCGGCGATGAAAATGCTCTTTTTACCTTTGACATGTCCGAGTACATGGAAAAATTCAACGTGTCTCGGCTGGTCGGCGCTCCTCCGGGATATGTGGGTTATGAGGAGGGCGGTCAACTGACCGAGCGCGTGCGCCGGCGCCCTTATTGCATCGTGCTGTTGGATGAAATTGAAAAGGCGCATCCGGATGTGTTCAATCTTCTTTTGCAAGCGCTTGAAGAAGGGCGTCTTACCGACTCGCTGGGACGCAAAGTCGATTTTCGCAATACGATGATCATCATGACGTCGAATCTCGGCGCCGAACAACTGCGCAAGCAGGGTAGCATCGGTTTCAAAGATAACCTGTCTGCTACGGATTATAATCAGATGAAGAGCCGGCTTATGGATGAGGTGAAGCGGGTTTTTAAGCCCGAGTTCATTAACCGCGTGGACGACATTATTGTGTTTCAGAGGCTTACGCGCGAAAATCTCGAGCACATCCTCGACATCGAAATCGCGGGTTTTTCCAAACGCCTCGAGGATAAGGGGATCGAAATCGTGCTGGATCCAAAAGCCAAAGATTTTCTCATTACCAAAGGTTTTGATACGGCCTATGGGGCCAGGCCGCTCAAACGGACGTTGCAAAAATATCTTGAGGACCCGATAGCCGAGGAACTCATCTCAAAGAAAATTCGTCCCAACGACGTGATTCATGTATACGTCAAGGATGAGGATCATTTGCTCTTTGAACAAGGGACCGGTATTCGGCATTAACGCTTGAAAACCAAAAGAATCCACGCGGCTAAAAATCGCCGGAACTTTTATCTCAAGTTGGCCGTGGCGCTGCTGTTGGTTTCGGCGGGCGTGTTCATTCTCAGACAAAAAAAAGAAATGCTGGTGCGCGAGGCGACGAATTTTATTCAGCATCTATTGTCTCGTGAATCGCAGCTGGACATCAAGATCGGAAAAATCAGCGGCCGGCTTTCCGGTGTGGTGCGTTTTGAAGATGTGCGTTTGGAGGATCCCGCGCTGCCGGCTGGACTCAAGCTGATCTTGCGTGCAAAGGAAATTGAGCTGCGTTATCGGTGGGTTGATTTTTTAACGAAAAATTTTGCATCCAAGATCGTGGTCACGGTGCGTGAACCGGAGCTTTATTGGCGTTCTCAGCTAAGTTTGCACCGTGATCGCTTCGGGCTTTTTGGCTGGCTGCGTGAGTGGGGCTTGGCGCAACGCCGGCATCTGCAAGTGATCGTGAAAGATTTAAAATTCGTGCGGGGGTCGGGCGACCGCGAGTTTACGGGCATTCAGATTGAGTACATGAATGATACGTTTCAAATTCAGGCGCCGCTGAGGCATTTAGAATTGTGGGGGTATGATATTTCAACGGAAATCAACGTGCATGGCCGATTTCAGCCGGGGCTTTTGAACGCGTCGGACTCCTTAATCGGCGAATTTTTTACCGAAGGTACCGTAGTCAATTGGAGTCCCCTTCCTTGGGAATCGCGCTTTGAATTTACGCTGACAGAGGATGAACTGGAGTTGCACTCATCAAGTCTTTTGGGAGGTTTTGAATTATCGGCAGCCGTGAATTTTGAGAACGAAAATGAAATCCAGCTGTCGCTGGATACCCAGCAGTACCCCCTTTCCAATTTCGGACCTTTTTTGCGTACGGCTGCCAAAGCGCCGGTGGAAGGGCGCCTGGACTTAAAAGCGCGCATCAAAGGACCTCTCCAGGCTCCGAATCTCGAAGCGTACGCGACCCTCTCCGGAGGCCGCTCGGGAATCAACAAATATCAAGCAATGAACTTGCACGTGACAGGTATTTACCCGACATTGCGACTGTCGGATTCACGGGTGGTGCTTGAAGATGGGCAGGTGATGCGTTTTACCGATCAAGCGCTTGAGTTCAGCGATCTGTTTGACGTCTCCATCTACAAGAAACTGATTTCCGGGTCAGATCAGGACACGGTGGTGCTCGGCGACTGGGAATTTCGCCGGCCAACGGATGAAAAACAAAGGCCGGAGTTTTTGATGCAGCGTTCATTTGGCAAGCATGCGCAATTGCATATCAAGAAATTTAACGAAGCAGATGAAGAAAAATTGGACTCGCCCCAAACGCATGAGATGGAGGTTGGTTTTGAATATCGTTTGAAAGGCAAAGATTCACTGAAATTTGAAATGCGTGAGGATGAGCGTTTTGTGGGCGTGGAACGAAAAATGAGTTTTTAAAGCGGAGCTATCGTGGCATGAAACGATTGATTATGCGTTTTGGACACCAAGCTACCAGCGCGATCGAGTTTACCGGAGGCGCTTTTAACCTGCTTTTGCAGACGTTGTTTTCCGTCATGATCCCACCATTTCGCCCCAGACAGATTTACGATCAAATGGTGAAAATTGGCGTTGATTCGTTGCCGATTGCCACTCTCACGAGTTTTTTCATCGGGGTTGTGATTGCGTTTCAAAGCGCCTATCAAATGCATCGCGTGAATGCGGAGATGTACATCCCAAGCCTGGTTTCAATTTCCATTTGCCGTGAAATCGGTCCGGTACTGACGGCGCTGGTTGTGGCGGGTCGCGTTGGCGCCTCGATCGCCGCAGAACTTGGCAGTATGAAAGTTACCGAACAAATCGAGGCGCTCGAGGCGCTGGCGGCGCAGCCGGTGAAATATTTGGTGGCGCCTCGATTTCTCGCGCTTTTTACCATGTTGCCCCTTTTGACTGTTTATGCGGACGTCATCGGAATTTTAGGGGGTTATGCGGTGTCCGTGTATAAACTGGGGTTAACACACTCCCTGTACATCAAAATGACATTCCAACCGCTTGAACTCAAAGATATTTTTACGGGACTTTTTAAGACGCTGATCTTTGCAACGCTCATTTGCATTATCTCCTGTTATGAGGGAATGCGTGTGGAGGGGGGCGCGGTGGGTGTAGGACGGGCGACAACGCGGGCTGTTGTTTTTTCTTTTATTTCGATCATTGTGGCGGATGCTTTTTTTACCGTTATCTTTTACTTTTTGACTTAACGGACTTTTACATGAGTCATGGGAGATTTTATAGTCAATGAGTGAGTCCGCTCCAATGATCGAAGCTACAATGCTGTGCAAAAAATTCAACGACCACACCGTGCTGGACCGTTTGGATCTTAAGGTGAACCGCGGTGAGACGCTGGTTATCATCGGTCGTTCCGGATGTGGCAAAAGCGTATTTTTAAAGCACGTGATTGGTCTCATGAAGGCCGACAGTGGTCAGATTTTGATCGATGGGACGGATGTTTCAGCGCTGTCGACCAAACAGCTCAATGCGTTACGAATGCGTTTTGGCATGTTGTTTCAAGCCTCGGCTTTGTTTGATTCCATGACGGTCGGCGAAAATGTCGGCTTTGCGTTGATTGAACATTCCGACTTGAGCCAGAAGGCGATCCACGAACGCGTCGACGAGGCGCTGGACCTGGTGGGCTTGAAGGGCATACAGGAATTACGGCCGGCAGAACTTTCGGGCGGCATGAAAAAAAGAGTGGCACTGGCCCGCGCAATTTGTATGCGGCCCGAGATTTTGTTGTATGATGAGCCCACCACCGGACTGGATCCGATTACCGCCGACGCGATCAATGATTTGATCGTCCGGTTGCATGACAAACTGAAGGTGACCGCGGTAGCGGTCACGCACGACATGGTGAGCGCTTACAAGATCGGCACGCGTATCGCGATGATGTACCAGGGCAGGATTATTGATACGGGCTCTCCCGACCAGATCCGTCATTCGCCCAACCCGATTATCCACCAGTTTATCACCGGTTCGGCGGATGGACCGATGACGGACATGGTTTTTAAGAGTTTGTGATATCGAACGCAAGGAGGAACGCGCTCTTATGAAAAAAGCAGGCCTTGAGTTCAAGGTAGGCGTGTTTGTGGTGGTGGCGCTGGTGTTGTTGGCGGCCCTAGTGGCTAAGACAGGTGATTTTTATTTAAAACCAGGGTATACGGTGCTCTTTCTTTTCGACTCGGTGAGTGGCGTCGATACCGGTTCTCCCGTGCGCTTAGCCGGCGTGACCATCGGAGAGGTAAAAGAAATTCACGTGGTAAAAAATACCGGTGGCATGACTCAAGCCGAAGTGCGCGCGCGGATCGATGCGGATGTTTCTATCGAGAAAGATGCGATGCCACGCGTCACCGCTATGGGATTTTTGGGAGAAAAATATATCGAAATTCTCGCAGGTACTGCGGGGACTCAGAATGTGGGTGATGGGGGTGTTCTTATGGGCAAGGAGCATTCAAATATGGACGACGTGTTGGCGTCCGGCCAGCGTCTGATCGGAAAAATGGATTACGCAATAGACAATGTGAACGAGGTGGTGGCTAATCCCGAGTTCAAGAGTGCTACCAAAGGGACGTTTGTAAGTGCGGATAAAGTGGCAAAGAATCTCGTGGAGGCAAGTGAAGATTTGAAAGACGCGGCAAAATCTGCCAGAATCATTCTGGCGCGAATGCGAGATGGAGAAGGAACCATGGGAAAGCTCTTAAAAGAGGATAAAATCGCCAAGGATCTAGAAGCCTTCGTGGTGGACATCAAGTCGCATCCCTGGAAGCTACTCAAGAGAAACTAAATTATGACATTTGGATTCATACGCGCTTTATTTGTGCTTATCAGCGTCACGGTCGGTTTTCAGCTGGGTAGCGCTTTTCAGGGGGTCGGGTCTTCATGGGCGCTGGGAGGAGCTGCTATTGGTGCGGGCATCGCATTTTTTGTGATTTTGGTCGAGGCCGGGCTTGGCAGGCTTTCGTTGCGCGGACTTTCGGCGGCTGTTTTTGGTTTAATTTTAGCACTCATTATTTCAAAATTTTTGACAGGCGCGATCGACTTGATTCCCGAGTTAAATCCGGTGATTGCTTCTTCGCTTAAGCTGGTTCTCGTTTTGATCCTTGGTTATTTTGGCATGGTGTTTGCGATGCGCGGGCGTGACGAATTCAATCTAATCATTCCCTACGTGAAATTTGACCGTCAGGACCAGAAGGACGAACTGTTGATTTTGGACACCAGTGTGATTATTGACGGACGTATTTTGGACATCTGCCAGACCAAATTTTTGGAAGGCAGGCTGGTGGTCCCGCGTTTTGTTTTGAAGGAGCTGCAGCAGGTGGCCGACTCACAGGATCCGCTCAAGAGAAACCGTGGCCGACGCGGGCTTGATATTCTCAACAAGCTCAAAAAAATGCAAAGCATGCACATTCACGAAGAGGATTTTGCTGACACGCTGTCGGTGGATGAAAAATTGATCAAGCTTGCCAAGGTTTTGGGAGGAAAAGTTCTGACGAATGATTTTAATCTGAACAAAGTGGCGCAACTGCAAGGAGTCACGATACTGAATGTTAACGAGCTTGCGCAGGCGCTGCGGCCGATCATGCTTCCGGGCGAGGTGATGGAAGTGCGTCTGGCCAAAGAAGGTAAAGAACACAACCAGGCTATTGGCTATTTGGACGACGGCACGATGGTGGTCGTGGACAATGCCAGAAAATTTCTCAGCCAGGTTGTGGCAGTCGAAGTGACTTCTGTTTTTCAAACTGCCGCGGGTCGTATGATCTTTGCCAAGTTGGACGAGTCCCCAAAGCCCTAACATGAAGGTGGCGGCTGTTGTTCCTGCGGCTGGGCGCGGCAAGCGTTTTCAAAGCAAAACTCCCAAACTGTTTGTTTGCCTACATGGGAAACCGTTATTGATTCACACCCTGCAGCAGCTTGAACGCTCTTTTGATTTTCAAGAGGTGCTGGTGCTTGTCGGTTGCGGTGATCTGAAAAAGGTCGAAAAAATGTTAAAACGTCACGGACTTAGTCGGATGCGCCTGGTGGTGGGTGGCGTCACGCGCGCAGATTCCGTCAGACGTGGACTTGAAAATGTATCCGAAAGTTGCGACTGGGTTTTGGTGCATGATGGCGCGCGACCTTTCGTCGATAAAACGCTGGTGCTTGGCACGATTTCGGCTGCCAAGACTACCGGGGCTGCTTTGTGCGCCCTGCCGGTGACCGCCACGGTAAAAAGGGTGGACATTAAACGAGGTACGGTGCTTTCCACGGAAGACCGCCGCCTGCTTTATTTAGCCCAAACGCCGCAGGTGTTTCGAAGGGATTTGTTGTTGGAGCGCTACAGGGTTCTCAAAAAAAAGGCGCTCAAGGCGACGGATGAGGCCGCACTTTTTGACGGGTCCGGGATTTTGGTGCGCGTGGTTGCCGGCCACGCAAAAAATATTAAAATCACCACCATTGATGATTTGGAGTTGTTTAAGCACTACCTCGGGAAATTACAAACCAAGCGCTAACCCTTTGAGAATCGTGCAATGAGAGTCGGAATCGGTTATGATATTCACCGACTAAAAAAAGGCCGGAAATTGCTTCTGGGAGGAGTCCATATTCCTCACCCAAAAGGTCTTTGGGGCCACTCAGATGGGGATGTTTTGATTCACGCGGTGGTGGACGCGCTGCTGGGGGCGGCGGGGCTCGGAGACATCGGTGAACATTTTTCGGATAAAAATAAAAAATTCAAACAGGCCGACAGCCGCTTTTTTTTAAGGACCGCGCGCGCTCTGCTTGATGAAAAAAAACTAAAAATTGTGAACATCGATGCGGTGTTGATCGCCGAAAAGCCCCAGCTTTCTGTTTATAAAGTCAAAATAAGCGCTGCCATTGCGCGGGAGCTTGGGATTGTCAGTTCTCAGGTGAACGTGAAAGCAAAAACCAATGAAGGGTTTGGCGCCATCGGTCGTCATGAGGCCATGGCTTGCCATGCGATCGCAAGTTTAAAGGAAAAATAACGTGCATACGATTCAGGTTTTAGCGGTTATCGGCTTCACCTTTGTGGTTGTGAAGGTATTTATCTATAAACTATTTTTTAACGATCTCATCCATTCCGCGCTTGATCGCGATCCGGCGGCAACCGGATCTTTTGCGGTTATTTTAACTTACCCCGGCGTGCAGGCGATGGCCTATCACCGCGTTGCGCATGTTTTGTTTCATTGGCGTTTTTGTTTTTTGTCGCGGTTGCTTTCACAGATTGCGCGCGGACTTACCGGCATTGAAATCCATCCGGGCGCTTTGATCGGGAAAGGCATTTTTATTGATCATGGCATGGGTGTCGTGGTCGGTGAAACGGCCGTGATTGGCGACAACGTGACTTTATTTCAGGGGGTAACACTGGGCGGCACCGGCAAGGAAAAAGGCAAGAGGCATCCCACACTCGGCAACAACGTGGTGGTCGGCGCCGGCGCCAAGATTCTCGGCAACATCCGTGTGGGCGACAACGTCAGTGTGGGCGCCAACGCCGTGGTATTGGAGGACGTGCCGCCGAATTCTACCGTGGTCGGGGTGCCGGGACGCGTCGCGCGGCGCGAAGGAAGAAAGCCGTTGGGTGTTAACATTGATTATTGCCATTTGCCGGACCCGCTAGCGCAGGCCTTGGACCGTATTCAACGCGAAATAGATAGCATCGAAAATGAGCTGAAAGAAAAATAATTCAAGAAACTAATTTAGCGTAGATTACACAGATTTTTAAGAAGATTATACCGATTGACTCCAGGGAGTCTATGTAATCTGTCTTTCAATCTGTGTAATCTTGTTTAATAGATCGCTTATTTTATGCCATTAAAAATATATAATTCCCTCAGCAAAAAAAAAGAAGAATTTAAGCCGTTGGAGCTGGGCGTGGTCAAGATGTACGTGTGCGGTCCGACCGTTTATGATGAGCCCCACATCGGACATTTGCGTTCGGCGTATGTGTTTGAGATGATCCGGCGATACCTGCAGTCGGGTTTTTGCCACTACAAAGTTTTCTTTGTGCGCAATGTCACTGATGTGGACGATAAAATCATCGAAAAAGCCAAACAGTCTTCCCCCAAAGACTTGACCCAGGCGGTTAGGCAAGTTTCACAGGCTTACTTTGATCTTTACAAACGCGATCTGTCACGCCTGGGTATTTCTGAACCAAGTGTTGAGCCAAAGGCCACTGAGCATATTGCTGAAATGATCGAACTCATCCAGCGTTTACTGGACGAAGGCTGTGCCTATGTCAGCCAGGGGGATGTGTATTTTAATGTGCCCACTTTCAAAGAATATGGAAAACTCTCCCATCAAAATAAAGAAGCGATGTTCGAGAACGTGCGCTTGGAAAAAAATGAAAAAAAACAAGACCCACTTGATTTTGCGTTATGGAAAAAATCCAAGGCTGACGAACTCCAGTGGCCGAGCCCTTGGGGCAATGGCCGTCCGGGCTGGCATATCGAATGTTCGGCAATGAGCATGAAGTATCTGGGGGAAACTTTTGACATTCACGGCGGTGGACGGGACCTTATTTTTCCTCATCATGAAAATGAAATGGCTCAGTCCGAAGCTTCGAGCGGAAAAATATTCGCTCAGACGTGGCTTCATCATGGCCTGATCACCGTGGCAGGACAAAAAATGTCGAAGTCGCTCAAAAATTTTATCACGCTTGATGAGGTAATGAAACAGGACCCGCGCTACGGCGATGAAGTATTGAAGCTCACATTTTTGGGCACTCATTACAGTGCGCCGCTGGATTACACACCCGAGCGCGTGCAGATGGATCGCGGAGTTTGGAGACGATTTTCTGAGTTTTTCGAAAACGCGCGGAATCTCGAAAAAAACGGAGTCAAATCCAGCGAAAAAAGAACCACGCTGATTTACAAATCTTTTCAAGAATCGATGGACAATGATTTCAACACGCCGGACGTGCTTGCGTCGATGCATGGGCTGATGCATGAAACGTACAAGGAAAAAGATCCGATTGCGCAGGTGACGGCTGCTTGTGCGATTCGCAATTTTGGCTCAGAGATTTTTGGAATCGTGTTTGATCAAAACGCGATGGTTGGGCAATACAAATCGGAGATCGAAAGCGCCATCTTGCGCCGAGCCGCGGCGAGAAAAAACCGTGATTTTAAGATTGCCGATGAAATCCGCAGCCGAATTCTTAAGGAGCGTAACGTCGAGCTTCGGGATTTGCCGGATGGGCGGACGACTTGGCGGGTGAAACTGTGAGCTTGCGCGGAATTTTGATTACGCTGGAAGGCAATGAAGGTTGCGGCAAGTCCACGCAAATTCATTTGCTGCGCAATTTTTTGAAGAAAAAAGGAAAGAAGGTTTTCCTGACGCGCGAGCCTGGAGGCACGATTATCGGGGATCAAATTCGAAAAATTTTATTGAGCGAGAAAAACGAGGCGCTTTCACCACTAAGCGAAACGTTGCTTTATATGGCCAGTCGCGCGCAGCTGGTGATGCAAGTGCTCAGACCGCGTCTGGCTAGAGGCGAGATTGTTTTGTGCGACCGCTGGTTGGACGCCACTGTGGCGTATCAAGGCTATGGGGGAGGCGTGGACCTGCGTTTGATCCAAAAACTGGGACAGGTAGCGACACAAGGCGTGGTTCCGGCTCTCAGCCTTTATCTCGACCTACCGGTAACCATTGGTTTGGAGCGTGCATCTGGGAGGCGAAAAGCCGACCGGATAGAGAAAAAAAATATTTTATTTCATGAAAAAGTGCGCAAGGGGTTTCTGGCGATCGCTTGTCAAGAGCCCGGTCGCTTCAAAAGACTTGCGCTCCGCGCAGAGGATTCGGTGACGGCTGTTCACGGTCGTATCCAAAAAGAGGTCGAGCGTGTCCTTTCAAAATATTAAACACCAGGAACGTACGGTAATTTATTTACAGAATGCGTTGCGCCAAAACCGTCTGCCGCACGCGATTTTATTTTCGGGACCGCCGGGCTCCGGACAGATTCAGACGGCATTGGCTTTGGCCAAAGCGCTTTTCTGCCGCCAGCAAAACAACGGCCAGTCTTGCAACGTCTGTGTGGACTGTCGCCAGACCGACCGGCGCGCGCATCCGGATCTTATGTGGTTGGAACCCGAAAAAGATTCACGCGTGATCAAAGTGGAGGAGATCCGGACGCTCATCTCACGATGTAATTTAAAACCGTTTCAGGCTTCATGCAAAGTATTTGTGATTGATCGCGCCGACTGTCTCAACGACGTCGCGCAGAACGCTCTCTTAAAAACCTTAGAAGAACCAGAGGGGCGCACCTATTTTGTGCTGATTTCTTATGCCATGGAGAAAATCTTGCCTACGGTGCGTTCCCGCGCGCAACTTTTAAATTTTATTCCTACCTGGGAAGAAAACGCTGCAAAAGCCACCCTTGTGGACGCGCGACACGCCGTGTTTTCTTACTGCTCGATGGCCTATCCCAAAAAAAACACCCAGCCGGATTTAAGCGCCTTGTCACGGGAAGAAATCGTTTGCGTGCTGGAGACGGCGATGGAGGATCTGCGCGAGGCTCTTTTGATCGAAGTGGGTGCTGCTTCCGTTCTCGGGGCCATTGAACAACGGCCTGACAAGGAGTTGGCTGCGCAGACGCTTAGTCGCGAGGTTTTAATCGAACGGCTCGAAACGATGGCCGAATTTAAAGAGAAAATTGCGCATTCGGTGAATGCGAAACTGGCACTTTCCGTGCTTTGGCAGAAACTATGAGCCAAAAATATTATCTTACCACGCCGCTTTACTATGTGAATTCCAAACCTCATATTGGCCACTCTTACACCACTATTGCGGCGGACGTACTGGCGCGCTTTGAACGTTTGATAGGCAAGGACGTGTTTTTTCTTACGGGCACCGACGAGCATGGACAAAAAGTGGACAAAGCGGCCCGCGAGGCGGCGGTGACGCCCCAGGAGTTCACCGATAAGATTTCGCTGACCTTTCGCGATCTCTGGAAAACACTGAACATCCAATACGATGATTTCATTCGTACCACTGAAGGGCGTCACCAGCAGGCGGTTGCCCAGGTCTGGAAAAAATTAAATGAAAAAGGCGAGATTTATCGCGACACTTATTCGGGCTGGTATTGCACGCCGTGCGAGACCTTCTGGACCGAAGGGCAGGTGACAGGTGAAAATGGCGCGACACTTTGTCCTGATTGCCGTCGAACGGTTGAAAAAATCGAGGAGGAAAATTTTTTTCTGAAACTTTCCGCGCATCAGTCGTGGTTGATCGATGCGATCCGAACAGGCGAGGAAATCAAAATTTTACCGGACACGCGGCGCAATGAAGTGTTGGGCTTTCTTGAAAATAATGTTTTGCAAGACCTTTGCATTTCTCGTCCGAAAAGCCGGCTTTCGTGGGGTATTCCGTCGCCTCTGAGCCAGCAGCATGTGACGTATGTGTGGTTTGACGCCCTGATCAATTATATCAGCGCCTGCGGTTACGGTCAGGATGAGAGTAAACTTAAAAAATGGTGGCCGGCCGATGTTCACATCATCGGGAAGGATATTTTACGCCATCACGCGGTTTATTGGACGATCCTGCTCAAAGCGCTGGATTTACCGCTGCCGCGCATGATTTTTGCGCATGGCTGGTGGGTGCAAGGCGGGGAAAAAATGTCCAAGTCGCGCGGCAACGTCACGGACCCCGTCGAGATTTGTTCGCGTTACGGTGTCGATGCTTACAGATATTTTCTTTTGAGCGAAACTCCGTTTGGCGAAGATGGCGTGTTCAGCCAAGAGGCCTTGATCAATCGTTTCAACCACGATCTTGCCAATGATTTAGGTAATCTTTTAAGCCGCGCGCTCACGATGTGTGAAAAATATTTCGGTGGCGATATTCCCGCGAGTGTTTCGTCAAAATGTTCCGGGAGTTTGCGAGAGTCAGCCCAGGCGCTGGTCGGCACTCTTGTGCCTGTTATGGAAAATCTCGATTATTCGGAAGCTCTTGCGCAAATTTGGAAACTGATCAATCAAGCCAACAAATTTATCGAGGACCAAGCGCCCTGGAAACTTGCAAAAGAAAATAAAGTAGAAGACCTGCAACTGGTGATAGTGCAATTACACGAGGTTTTGAAGACAATTTCTCAGGCGGTGTGGCCTTTCATGCCGGCCACGGGCGAAGCAATTTGGAAACAACTGGGAATTCAACAGCCGATCACAAAAGTACCCTTTATGAAAAATGGTTGGGGTTTTTTTGAACGCGGCGGGAAGATCGCCAAAGGCGCGTCGCTTTTTCCAAGAATTCAAACCAGCCAGGCCTCATGACAGACAAAGAAATCATGATCCGTCGCCACACTCAGTGAAAACCGCAATCCATAAACAGCCACACTAAAACACGGTTCATTTGGTAAGATAGTCTGATGGAAGTTTATCTCGATTATAATTCGACGACACCGCTGGATTCCCGCGTTTTCGAAGCGATGAAACCCTATTTAACGGAAAATTTTGCCAATGCCTCAAGTTTTCATCAAAGAGGACAGGCAGCACGGCATGGGATAGAACAGGCGCGGGAAAAGATCGCGGATTGTCTGGTCGTCGAGCCAGGAGATCTTTTTTTCACATCCGGCGGTACGGAGAGCGATAATCTCGCCGTGCGAGGTGTCGTGATGGCGCGTCTTATGGAACGTAAACACCTGGTGGTTTCTTGCATCGAACACCAGGCAGTGTTGCATACGGCGCAACATCTGGCCAGGCGGCGTTGCCCGGTGAGCTACGTACCGGTAGATGCTGAGGGTATCGTGAAGTTGGATGAGCTTGAAAAATCCGTGACCGAACAGACAGCGCTTGTCAGCCTGATGCATGTCAACAATGAAACCGGCGTTCTGCAGCCTATCGTAGAAGCCTCGAAGATCGCTCACGCCAAAGGCGCTTATTTTCATGTGGATGCCGTGCAATCGTTCGGCAAGCTTCCCCTTGAGCCGGAAAAACTTGGCGCCGACCTGCTGACGATTTCCGCGCACAAGATCTGCGGACCCAAGGGTGTGGGGGTTCTTTATATCCGCAAAGGCATAAAAATTGAGGCGCTTTTGCACGGTGGCCACCAGGAAAAAAATATTCGCCCCGGCACCGAAAATGTGCCGGCCATCGTCGGTTTTGGAAAAGCCGCGGAGTTGGCATTCGGTCAACAGGACGTGGAATCCAAGCGCGTCGAGGAACTGCGCGACAGGCTCGAGCAGGGAATCCAAAAAAATATTTCAGGCGTGCAACTGAATGGGCATGCCAAAAACCGCATTTACAATACGTTGAATCTTTCGTTCGAGGGGCTGGACGGAGAGACATTGTTGATGAATCTGGACCTAAAAAAAATCTATGTCTCCACGGGATCCGCCTGCACGGCCGGGTCGGTGGAACCGTCGCATGTGCTTCTGGCGATGGGATGTTCGGAAAAAAGAGCCCGGTCATCGATCCGTTTTTCGCTAGGGCGCTTCACGACGCAACAAGAGATCGATTATGTCATCGAGACGTTGATTGGCTTGGTGGAAAGACTGCGAAAAAACTCGACTCAAAGAACCAAATAATGGACTGGTTTTAAAACTATGAGAATTATCGACACGCACTGCCACCTTCATTTCGACGCGTTTGATGTGGACCGCGAGGCTGTGGTCAGCCGTGCCCGTTTGGCAGGAGTCGAGTATCTAATCAATGTCGGCACGGACGCACAAACCAATAAAAAGGCCTTCGAGCTGGCTTTGCGCTACCCCTTCATGTTTCACACGGCCGGTCTTCATCCGCATTCGGCGCATGAGATGGATGAGACGGGTTTAAAAAAAATTGAACAGTTCGTGCGCGAAACAAAACCCGTAGCTATCGGTGAAATCGGGCTCGATTATTTCAAAAGCCAAGGGTCCCCGGAATTGCAAAAAAAAGTTTTTACGCGGATGATTCAGATCGCAAAATCTCAAGGGTTGCCCGTCATCGTGCATTCGCGTAACGCCTTCGATGACACTTACGAAATTCTTCGTGCCGAGAGTGGTGGAGCTTTGCGCGGTGTCATGCACTGTTTTTCTTACGATCAAACGGCGCTTAAAAAGTTATTGGATATCGGGTTTTTGGTCTCCTTCACCTGTAACCTTACTTTTAAAAATGCCTCGGCGCTGTTGGACGTGGCTGCTTTTGCGCCGCTGGAAGGCATAATGCTGGAAACCGACTCGCCGTATTTGGCGCCTCAAAGCCGCCGCGGGCAGCGGAACGAACCGTCATTTTTACCCGAGCTGGTATCGTTTTTGGCCGAGAAAAAAAATATCTTGCCCCAGAAACTTGCAGAAGAAACCACGAAAAATTCCATTCGTTTTTTTGGCATTCCCACCGACCATGTTTGAGGTAATTCGTAAAAATCCATGGACATCTTTCATGCTTCTTTTTCTTGCATTTTTGTACACTTTCTTATTGATGGAGGGACTTTTTTCATCCAAAAACCACGAGACGTTGTTGGCCAAAAATGAAAGCCGGGTCACCGCCAGGGAGCTGAAAAAAAAAGAAGAAATTGTCCGCCAGAATCTCATGGCACGACCAAAACTGGCCGGGGCTATCTGGTTGTCCTTCATAGCTGTTCTGGCGAGTGGCATCGGGTTGGATGCCTATCTTGTGCTGTGCGGATTTCGCGATCGACCGTGGGAGGTGGAGTCTTCCAAGAAGCCTTGGGTTCGCTGGGGACTCAAAGAGATAACGCAGGGGTTTGTATTTTTATTTTTCGTTGAAGGCGTTATCTTTGTTGCGCAGACTTTTTGGTATTGGGCCACAGGTCTTGAAAAAACGCCGCGGGACTTTTTTTTGCTGGCAAACAGTCTGCTGCGTGACTTGTGCGTGGTTTTTTTTGTTTGGCGGCTGGTTCGCGGGCATGGCCAATCACTGGCCGATCTGGGATTAAAAAGTGGCCGGTTTGTGCAGAATGTCAAAACCGGCGTGCTGGGTTATGTGGCCATGGTTCCACCAATGCTGGTGGGTTTTGTTCTGCTGGCGGCACTCATGCACCTTTTCTCGTACCAACCGTTGCCGCAGAATGTTGTACAGATTTATCTTGAGAAGAAAAATACAGGGCATTACCTTTTTCTTTTTACCCTATTTGTAGCCGGTTTGGGCCCGGTTCTGGAGGAGCTTTTTTTTCGGGGGTTTGCTTACCCCGCGCTAAAGCAGCGGATAGGGACGGCTAAAGCCATGGCCTTGACCGCCGCCGTGTTTGCCGGATTTCACATGAGTGCCCTGGCTTTTCTGCCGGTATTTTTTCTCGGCCTTTTTCTCACTTATCTCTATGAGTCGACCGGATCATTGGTCCCATCCATTTCGGCGCATGTGTTGCACAACACGCTGATGGTCTTGATGACGTTGGGGTTCCGCGCGCTTTCGGGTTCATGATGAGCCTGGGGGAGTTCGAACTGATCGCACAAATTCGAAAAAAGACCAAAACCAGCGCTCGTGTGCTTGTGGGTATCGGGGATGACGCGGCGGTGATCCAAGTCAATGGCCGCAAAGATCTTTTATTCACGACGGACATGCTGATTGAAAACCGGCACTTCCGGTTGAAAGACGCCACGGCCTATGAAATCGGACGAAAGGCGCTGGCCGTGAATTTGAGTGATATTGCCGCGATGGGCGGCGTTCCCACCCAAGCGGTGGTGGCGCTGGGACTTCCCAAGCGACTGTCCGGTCGTTTTACCAGACAGCTATATTTGGGCATTGAGGATTTAGCCAAACACTTTGGCGTCAATGTTGTCGGCGGTGATACGAACCGGTGCAATCAACTGGTGCTCAGCGTGGCGATGATAGGCGAGGTGGAAAGGGGAAAGGCGCTGCGCCGCTCAGGCGCACGCGTGGGGGACTGCGTGATGGTGAGCGGTGCGCTGGGCGGTTCGTATGCTTCGGGCAAGCATTTGAATTTTTTACCGCGCGTGCGTGAGGCACGGTATTTGGCCAAACATTTTCATGTGCACGCGATGATGGATATTTCGGATGGCCTGGCCTCCGACGCAAGACGCATAGCGGAAGAAAGTCGGGTCGGTATTTTGATAGAAGAAAAACGCATCCCACTTTCAATCTCGGCGAAAAATACGGCTCAAGCGCTGCAAGATGGCGAAGACTTCGAGCTTTTATTCACGCTTTCGGAAAAAGAAGCGCGCCGCGCTGCCAAAAAATTTTACATCATTGGACGCGTCGTGCCCCGGTTTCAAGGCGTGAAATTATTAAAAAAGGACGGGTCGCGAGTGTCGCTGGCAGGCGGGTTTGATCACTTTCGATGAAAAAGATTTTACTGCATACGGATTCTGCTGAAAAAACAAAGCGAATCGGCAGAATCATTGGAAAACACCTTTTGCCGGGCGCGGTCGTGACTTTGCAAGGAGAGCTGGGTGCCGGAAAAACGACATTGGTAAAAGGCATCGCCAAGGGCCTGGGTCTGGCCTCCGAAAAAATAGTTTCCAGCCCCACGTTTGTCTTGATTCATGAATACACCGCCCGGAAAAAAATTTATCATATCGATTGGTACCGTCTGCGTTCTGTTGAGGGAGCCGATGAGGCGTTGGCCGAAGAATGTTTTGCTTCTGACTCGATCACGCTGGTGGAATGGCCCGAGCGGGGTAAATCCTTGATTCCCTTAAACGCTGTGGCAATACGGATATCCCATC
Source organism: uncultured Planctomycetia bacterium (assembly GCA_964628355.1). Classification (GTDB taxonomy): domain Bacteria; phylum Omnitrophota; class Gorgyraeia; order 2-02-FULL-51-18; family 2-02-FULL-51-18; genus CAZVNB01. The sequence goes on from CAZVNB010000029.1 coordinate 20,282, forward strand.
GGGGATTTTGTTCAAGGAGCCTTGAGATTTTCTTTCCGACGCGCCCAGCGCCACAATTTTTGAAAGCATTAAAAAAACCATGAAAATTCTTGCCTATGATAGTTCCGGCGAGCACTTGAGCGTCGCTCTTTATGAAGAGGGGAAAAAAATCGTAGAGCTTTCTTCAGACGCGGGCGCAAGGCATTCGAGCGTTCTTGTTCCGATGATCGAGCAACTTCTAAAAAAGTCCCGGACGAGCCTTTCGGACGTGGACGTGTTTGCCGTGGGGCTCGGGCCAGGCTCTTTTACGGGTCTGCGCGTGGGTATTGCCACGGCGCAAGTCTTGGGCTATGTTTTAAAGAAAAAAATCGTGGGTGTGTCGAGTCTTGAAGCGATAGCCAGGCAGGCGCTTGAGTCAAAAAGTTGCCGGGCGGCCGTGTTGCTTGACGCCAGGAAATCCAAAGTGTACGGCGCCGTGTATGAACGCCGCGGAGAAAAATTTCGCGTGATCGTAAAACCGGCGCTTTTTGACTCAAAAAAATTTCCAGGATTTTCGCATGGCTCGAATCTTATTGTCATCGAAAATGCAGTACCCAAAGCTTCGCAAATCGCCCAAGGGGCGCTGCCGTTGATTCAACAAAAAAAATTCATCGACCCGTTTGACCTCCGACCGCTTTATTTGCATCCGAGAGATTGCAATGTCACTTATGCGAAAAAATAAAAAAAAGTTTCCTTTGCTTTGGGCTGAGATTGATTTGCGGCATCTTCGGCACAACTTACGCGAGATTCGCCGCGCGCTCATGGCGTCGGGCGCAGAAGTCTTGGCTGTCGTGAAAGCCGATGCGTATGGGCATGGCATGAAAGAGGTCGCCCAGGCGCTTTGGAAACAAGGCGTGTCTTTTTTTGGAGTCGCCAATATCCAGGAGGCATTGGAGCTTCGCCGAGTTTGCCGGACAGCCAAAATTCTCGTGCTGGGAAGCTTTCATGAAAGTCAAATACCCTTTTATATTCGCGCAAAAATTCGTCCGACACTATCGTCGGTTGAAGATTTGGAGATTTTAGAGAAAAAACTAAGGTCCGCGCCGGTTTTTCCCGTGCATATAAAAGTGGACACCGGAATGGGGCGTTTGGGTGTTTGGCATGAGCAGGCCCTGGAGCTTATTCAAAAAACTGCCCGATGCGACAAAATAAAAATAGAGGGGATTTACACGCATTTTGCAAGTGCCGATGAGGTGTCGGGACGCGCAACACGATTGCAAATGACGCTTTTTGATCGGCTGGAAAAAAAAGTCAAGGCGCTTGGCATCTGTCCCGACTATTGGCATGCAGCCAACAGCCTAGGCCTGGCTCGCTTTCGCAAATCGCACCTGAATATGGTGCGGCCAGGTATTTTGCTGTATGGCCTCAACCCGTGGAAAATGGGAAAAATACGTTTAAGGTTAAAACCGGTATTGAGCCTTAAAACACGCATTTCTTTTTTAAAAAAAGTGCCGGCTGGCCGCAGCCTGAGTTATGCAGGGACGCATGAAACATCTGCCAAAACTTGCATCGCTACGCTGCCGGTCGGATATAGCCACGGTTATCGCGTTGATTTTTCCAACAAGAGTTTCGTGCTCGTGAAAGGCCGGCGTTGCGCCGTGGTGGGTCGTGTCACGATGGACCAGACGCTGGTGGATGTAAGGAATTCGCCCTGGGTCCAGCGCTGGGACACGGTGACGTTGATTGGTCGCCAGGGTGGCCAGTGCGTTTCAGTCGAAGAGTTGGCCGCATTCGCTGGCACTATTCCTTACGAGATCGTTTGTTCCATTCACAGCCGTATCCCGAGGGTTTACAAGGGGTTGAAGTAGGGGGATTTTCTTTTGACCGTTATTTGATTCGTGTTATAATACAAAATTCGCGCCCAGTTGTGGCGTAAATTAACTAAATTTAACTCATTGATTCGAGGTTTTAGATGGCAGTGATGACCGGTGCGCAAATGGTGGTCGAGGCGTTCTCGCGCGAAGGGGTTGATTTTGTTTTTGGTCTTCCTGGCGGCGCCTGCTTGCCCCTTTTTGATGCTTTATATGACGCCAAGTTTAAGGTTATTTTGGTGCGGCATGAACAGGGTGCGGTGCACATGGCCGAAGGTTACGCCCGTTCGACGGGGCGACCTGGTGTTGTGGTGGTGACCTCAGGGCCTGGAGCGACGAACACGGTGACGGGTCTGGCCGACGCCTATATGGATTCTATTCCGCTGGTGGTGGTCACGGGCCAGGTGAAATCGTTTTTGATCGGCAATGACGCGTTTCAAGAAGCCGATGTGACGGGCATCACGCGACCGATTACCAAACATAATTATTTGGTAAAAGATTTAAATGATCTGCCGCGTGTTTTGAAAGAAGCGTTTTATATCGCAACCCACGGACGGCCGGGTCCGGTGCTGATCGATTTTCCCTCCGACATCAGCCTGCAAAAAATGGAATTCGACTATCCAAAAAAGGTGGAAATCCGCGGCTTCAAACCGACGCTGGAAGGGCATCCCGGTCAGATCAAAAAAGCTGCCAAGATGATCGAAGAGTCAAAAAAGCCGGTGATTTACACCGGCGGCGGCGTGATCATCGCGGGCGCTTCCAAAGAGCTTATTGAATTTGTTGAAAAAACCAAAGCCCCTTGCACGAATACACTGATGGGTTTGGGTGGAGTGCCGGGCACTCATCCGCTTTTCATGGGCATGCTAGGCATGCACGGCACCGTGTTTGCCAATCGCGCGGTGCATGAAAGCGATCTTTTGATTGCGGTAGGCGCTCGCTTCGATGACCGTGTCACGGGCGACCTAAAGAAATTTGCGCCGCATGCAAAAATTATTCATATAGACGTGGATCCCTCTGCCATTTCCAAGAATGTAAAGGTGGACGTGCCGATTGTGGGGGACGTCAAGCACGTTTTACAGGAACTGAACAAGATCGTGAAGGCTCCTGACACCAAACAATGGCTGGCGGATATTGAGAAATGGAAAAAAGAAAGCCCGTTGCGTTACAAAGACGACAGCCATGAAATCCGGCCGCAGTATGCGATCCAGAAACTTTGTGAGATTTACGGAAGCGACGCGATTGTAACCACGGATGTGGGACAGCATCAAATGTGGGCGGCGCAGTATTACAAATTGAGCGGCCCCAACCAGTTTTTGACCTCCGGCGGTCTGGGCACCATGGGCTATGGTTTTCCGGCCGCGATCGGGGCGCAATTTGCGTTCCCGGACAAGACGGTGGTTTGTATTAGCGGCGACGGGTCGATTCAGATGAACATTCAGGAAATGGCCACGGCCGCGGTGAATAGGCTGCCGGTCAAAATCGCGATCATCAACAATAATTATCTGGGCATGGTGCGGCAATGGCAGGAGGCGTTTTACAATCACCGTTATTCCAGCTCCGGAATGAGCGGTAATCCCGATTTTGTGCTTCTGTCCGAGGCCTATGGAGGCGCGGGCCGGCATGTGGTAAAAAAAGACGAAGTGGAGGACGCGATTCGCTGGAGCTTGACCGTCAAAGACCGTCCCTGCATCCTTGATTTCGTGGTCAAAGAAGAGGAAAACGTTTATCCGATGATCCCCGCGGGCAGGTCTTTCGAAGAAATCATGGACATGGCGTAAAGGAGTTTATGGCGGTACACGAACAAACGCCCGTTGAGCATCGCTTACTTTCGGTGCTGGTGGAAAATCGTGCGGGGGTGTTGTCGCACGTGGTCGGCCTTTTTTCGGCGCGAGGTTTCAATATTGATTCGCTGGCGGTGGGCGAAACCGAAGATCCCTCTATGTCACGCATCACGTTGGTGGCCACCGGCGACCAGCGCACGATGGAACAGATCAAAAAACAGCTCAATAAGCTGATCGACGTGATCAAGGTGCAGGACCTGACCGAAGAAGGTTACATTGATCGTGAGCTCATGCTAGTCAAAATGCGCAATACAGCCGCGTTTAAAACGGTTTTAAAGGACCTCACGGCAAAGTATCATTTGCGCATTGTGGAAGAAAATGAAAAAATGCTCACGCTCGAAAGTGTCGAGCCGCGCGTGAACACCAAAAAGTTGTTCGCAATTTTAAAAGACATCGGCATTGTTGAAATTGCGCAGACCGGAACGGTAGCCCTTTCTAAAAAAGTTTAGGAGAAAAAAATGGCGAAAATTTATTATGACAACGATGCGGATATTTCTTTCATCAAAAATAAAACGGTGGGGGTGATCGGGTATGGCATTCAGGGACGTGGACAGGCGCTGAACCTTCGTGACAGCGGGGTCAAGGTGGTTGTGTCGCAACGGCCGGGCGGACCCAACCATGCAATGGCCAAAAAAGACGGTTTTGAGCCACTTGATGCGGCAACTTGTGCCAAGCATTCGGATGTGATTATCATTCTGGCGCAGGATCCTCTACAGGCAGAAATTTATAAAACATCGGTCGAGCCTCATTTGAGCAAAGGCAAAGCGCTGGCTTTCTCGCACGGCTTCAATATTCATTTCAAGCAAATTGTGCCGCCGAAATTTGTGGATGTGTTCATGGTGGCGCCCAAAGGGCCGGGAAGTTTGGTGCGCCGTTTGTATGAAGAGGGCAAAGGTGTGCCCTGTTTGGTCGCGATTTACCAGGACGCGACAAAAAATTGTAAAAAATTGGCGTTGGCTTATGCCAAAGCGCTGGGCGGCACTCGCGCCGGCGTCATCGAAACAACGTTCAAGGAAGAAACGGAAACCGATCTTTTTGGCGAACAGACCGTTCTGTGCGGCGGCGTGTCGGCTTTGATCAAAGCGGGCTTTGAAACGCTCACACACGCAGGCTATCAACCAGAAATCGCGTATTTCGAATGTTTGCATGAGCTCAAACTCATCACCGACATGATTTATGCCACTGGCATTCAAGGCATGAGAAAGCGTGTGTCGGACACGGCCGAATATGGAGACGTGACGCGCGGACCGCGGATTGTGAATAAAAAAACCAAAGCTGAGATGAAAAAAATTTTGAAAGAGATTCAGTCCGGGCGCTTCGCCAAAGAGTTTTTGAATGATTACAAACGTGGCAAGAAAAATTTTGAAAAACTGCGCCACGCGGACGATAAGCATGCGGTGGAACAAGTCGGCCACAAATTGCGCGGCATGATGAAGTGGCTCTAGCAGTCTGCTGATGAGCGATTAACGGATGGTGGAACTGATGAACGACAAGAACCGAATTTATATTTTCGACACCACACTGCGCGATGGAGAACAATCGCCGGGCGCTTCGCTTGATGAAAAAGGCAAGCTCGAGATTGCCCGACAATTGGCCGTGCTGCAGGTTGACATTATCGAAGCAGGCTTTCCTATCACGTCTCCCGGGGATGCCGCGGCTGTGAAAAAAATCGCAAAACTGGTGCAGGGACCGACGATATGCGCCTTGGCGCGCGCGATTGAAAAGGACATGGACGTGGCTTTGCAATGCCTCAAACCCGCCAAAAAAGCGCGGATTCACGTATTTCTCGCCACATCGGCGATTCACCGCAAATATAAACTCAACAAGGCCAAGGAAGAAATCGTGCGTTTGGCATCCGCGGCAGTGCGTTACGCGAAAAACCGTATCGACGAGGTGGAGTTTTCTCCGGAAGACGCGTCTCGCACCGAGCCTGATTTTTTGTATGAAGTCATCGAGGCGGTCATCGATGCGGGCGCAACGGTTGTCAATATTCCCGACACGGTGGGCTATGCGACGCCGTTTGAATTTGGAAATCTGATCCAGGGTATTTTTGCGCATGTACCGAACATTGATCGCGCCATCCTCAGCGTGCATTGTCACAATGATTTGGGTTTGGCCGTGGCAAACTCACTGGCTGCCGTAAAGGCCGGCGCCCGACAAGTCGAGTGCACGGTCAACGGCATCGGTGAGCGCGCTGGCAACGCCGCGATGGAAGAAATTGTCATGGCGCTGGATACTCGTAAAGACGCTTTTGAGGGACTTTACACGAATATCCGAAAAGACCAGATTTGTAAGACCAGTCGCCTGGTGAGTTCACTCACCGGCATGGTGGTGCAGCCGAATAAAGCGGTTGTCGGCAAGAATGCATTCACGCATGAATCCGGCATTCATCAAGACGGGCTTCTCAAACACCGGAAAACATACGAAATCATGCAACCGCTGGAGGTGGGTTTCGGCGAGACGCAGTTGGTGTTGGGCAAACATTCGGGCCGTCACGCTCTTGAAAATCGTCTTTTAAAATTGAATTACCGATTATCCGCCAAAGAGCTTGGGCAGATTTTTGAAAATTTCAAGCAATTGGCGGATAAGAAGCGCGAAGTATTTGACGACGATCTGGTGGTGTTGGTTGAAAAGGAAATTTCGGCGACGCCCAAGGCATTCGAGTTGGTTTATTTGAGCGTCATTGCCGAAACAGGCAAGAAACCCAAAGTCTCGCTTTGTTTGAAATCCAAAGGCAAAACGCTCAAAGGCGCCGGCACGGGCAACGGTCCTGTGGATGCCGCTTATAAGATCATCGACAAAATGCTGCGGCAAAAGACGCGCCTTTTGGATTACCAGATTCGCTCGGTTACGGTCGGTAAGGACGCGCAAGGTGAAGTGACGGTGAAAGTGCAAAGCCCTACGGGACAGGTGAGTTTGGGACAGGGTGTTTCGACGGATGTAATCGAGGCTAGCGTCAAGGCGTATTTGGATGCGATCAATAAAATTGTCAGCCGGTCGCAGGACGCCAAGAAGGGACGGGCTGCCCACGGCGTTTGAGCCAGCCACTTACATTTTACTGAAAAAGCCTCAGATGCAAGGCGCGACGACGAAGGCGTGGTGGTAACTACGCCGAGAAGGAGCAACGTAGCAGATGAGGCTTTTTCAACAAATTGATAGGGGACATGCATGAATATCGACAGCCATACGCAACTTTATGGTGTGATAGGCAATCCAATTGAGCATTCGTTATCACCGCAGATGCACAATGCGGCATTTAGGAATTTCAACTTAAATGCGGTGTACCTGGGGTTTCGAGTGCCGCCGGAGGCGCTGGGCCTGGCGTTTGAAGGCATACGCGCGTTAAACATCCGCGGTGTCAATCTGACTATTCCGTTTAAACAAACGGTCATTGAATTTATCGATGAAATCCCCGAAGACGTCGATCGCGCCATGGGAGCCATTAACACGGTGGTGAATAAGGAGGGTCGATTGTACGGATACAACACGGACGGCATGGGTTTTTTAACGTCGTTGAAAGAGGATCTTTTTTTTAATCCGCAAAGCAAGAATATTTTGGTGCTCGGCGCCGGTGGCTCGGCCTGCAGTGTCGTGTTTTCATTGGCCCGCGCGCACGCTAAAGGCGTGTTCATTCATAATCGCACGCAGGAACGCGCCCAGGGGCTGGCAAGTTTTGCCGGCTCTTATTTTTCGGAGATAGATATTTCCGCCATCGCCAGTTTGGATGAGCTGCGACACCAAAAAATGGACTTGGTGGTCAACACCACTTCCTGCGGAATGCGAGGCAATACGGACAGTCCTATGGATTTAAAACAGTTGAAAAACGCAGCCACCGTTTACGATCTGGTTTATTCTCCGCTCCAGACGCCTTTTTTAAAAACCGCCAAGGCGCTGGGCTGGCCCGTGGCCAATGGATTGGGAATGCTTGCGGCTCAGGCGGCATTGTCGTTTGAACTGTGGACAGGAAAAAAACAGGGCGTTAGAGAAGTAATGCAGGAGGCTTTAAAAACATGCATTCAATGATCGCATTTTTATTCGGCGGGATGGTCGGCAGCTTTCTCAACGTGTGCATTTTACGAATGCCCAAAGACGAGTCGATCGTGTTTCCGTCCTCCCATTGCTTGTCTTGCCGCAAGCCGATTGCTTGGTTTGACAATATTCCTATTTTAAGTTTTTTTATTCTTGGCGGCATGTGTCGCAATTGCCGAGCAAAAATTTCTTGGCAGTATCCGATCATTGAAATTATCACGGCATTTTTATTCGTGATTTTTTACCGTGCCTTTGGCTTAACGCCGCAAGCTTTTTTATATTTGTATTTGAGCTTGGTGCTTCTGGTGCAAAGTGTCATCGACACGCGATACAAAATCATTCCCGATTCTCTTACGCTGCCAACCATCATTTTGGGACTTTTATGTTCCGCTGTTTTTCCACAAATCCACGGCCAACAGTCCCACGTGGCCGGTTTTTTAAAATCACTGATCGGTGTACTTGTGGGCGGAGGATTTTTGTATGCGGTGGGCAGCATCGCCGAATGGGTGCTGAAAAAAGAGGCCATGGGCGGAGGCGACGTGAAATTGCTTGCGGCGATTGGCGGGGTGATCGGATGGCGCGGGGTTTTGTGGACGATTTTTGTCTCCTCGCTGCTGGGAACCCTGGGAGGGTTGTATTTGCGTTTCACCAAGGGGGAGGAGTTGATTCCCTACGGGCCCTATTTGGCGTTGGCGGCATTTCCGTATTTATTTTATGGACCGCAGATCATGAATTGGTATTTTCATTCATTGCGTTTGGTTTACTGAAACTTCAGTAGTTTTTGAAAGGACAAAAAATGCTACGATTTTTGACAAGCGGGGAATCGCACGGCAAATGTTTGGCGGCTATTCTGGAAGGCATGGTGGCGGGACTGGAGGTCAAAGAAGAAGAGATCAATTTTGAGTTGGCACGCCGGCAAGAGGGTTATGGCCGCGGCGGACGCATGAGGATCGAAACAGACCAGGTCGAAATTCTTTCGGGTGTGCGGTCGCGCCGGACACTGGGCGGACCGATTGCGTTGATGATTCCAAACAAGGATTTTAAAATCAATGAGCTTCCGGTGGTGAAGCGTCCTCGCCCGGGACACGCGGACCTGGTTGGAGTTTTGAAATATGATCGCCAAGACGCGCGCGATATTTTGGAGCGTGCCAGCGCGCGCGAAACGACGGCTCGTGTGGCCGTCGGCGCTATTTGTAAAATTTTCTTAAGGCATTTTGGCGTAGACCTCATCAGCCATGTAGTCTCGATCGGCGGCGTGATGGCGGATACCGGCCATCTCAGTTTTGACGACATTAAAAAAGGGTCCATGCATTCACCCATGCACTGCGCCGACAAGGCGGCCACAAAAAAAATGATGGCTCGCGTGGATGAAGCCAGGCAGCACAAGGACACGATCGGCGGGATATTTGAAGTGGTGGCAAGGGGCCTTCCGGTGGGATTGGGAAGTTTTGTTCACTATGATCGGCGCTTAAATGCCAAACTTTGCGCCGCCCTGATGTCCATCCAGGCTGTTAAAGGCGTAGAGGTCGGACTGGGATTTGAAGTATCCAAACTATTGGGAAAACAAGTGCACGATGAAATTTTTTATGACAAGAAAACCGGATTTTACCGAAAGACTAACCGCGCCGGCGGCCTGGAGGGCGGTGTGACCAACGGAGAAAACCTTGTGCTGCGCGCCGCCACAAAACCTTACGCAACGCTGATGAGTCCTTTGCGATCTGTGAACATTCAGTCCAAAGAAAAAGAGCCGGCAACCGTAGAGCGTTCGGACGTCACGGCGGTGCCTGCCTGCGGCGTGGTTGGCGAGGCGATGGTGGCGTTTGAGCTGGCAAGCAGTTTGCTCGAGAAATTCGGCGGCGACAGCTTGGGCGAAACAAAAAGAAATTACCAAGGGTATTTAAAACAAGTGAGTGAATACTAACAGGTTTTTCGAGCAGACTGTGTTGAGCCGGTGATGACAGACAAAAATATCGTTCTTATTGGGTTCATGGGCACGGGCAAATCATCGGTGGGCAAAATTCTTGCCAAACGTTTAAAACGCCATTGGGTGGACGTGGATCAGAGAATCGAAGAAACCGCCAAGCGAAAGATTTCTGAAATTTTTGAAAAAGACGGGGAAGCGTATTTCCGTGATTTGGAAAAGCAAGCCATCCGGCAAATTACCTCCGGTCACAATCTGGTGATCACCACTGGTGGCGGCGCCGTATTGTATCCGGAAAATCGCCAGGCGCTCAAAAAAAACGGTTTTTTGATCACGCTTTCCGCGACGCCCGAGACAATTTTTAAACGCGTTTCCCAGTCCCGGCATCGGCCGCTGCTAAAAGGTGATTTGATGACGGAGATTCGACGGCTATTGGCCCAGCGCGAGCCATTTTACCGCCAGTCCGACTGCACCTTTTCGACTGATGAAAAAACCGCCGCTGAAATGGCTGATCTCCTCGAGGCGGCACTGGAAAAAGAACAGCCTGGGGAATTTGGAAAGGATTGGTTTTGAAACCGGTTCAAAAATTAAGACAAACCGTTGCTTTGACTTTGATAAAAAACATGGGACCGGTGACTTTTAAAAACGCCGTGGAGGCGTTTGGTTCGCCGGAAGGAATTTTCGGGGCATCGGAGGCCGAATGGCGAAAGGTGCAAGGCCTGGCACGCTTGAATCGCGCTGAGCTGGACGAAAAAAAGCTTTTAGCTGCGGCCGACCGTGAGATTGAAAAGGCGGTTAACAACGACACCGACATTATTACTTTGTTTGACCGGAGATATCCCGCAATTTTAAAAGAAATTCACGATCCGCCAATCCTGCTTTTTGTCAAAGGCAAATTGCCGCCCTCGCAAAAATTAAACATCGCCATCGTCGGTTCACGCCTGGCGTCTTTGTATGGGCTCAAAATGGCCGAATCGATTGCGCATGATTTGGCCGCTTCCGGCATGGTGGTGGTGAGCGGGCTTGCAAGAGGAATTGACGCCTCGGCGCATCGCGGTGCGCTGACAGCCAAGGGGTTGACCCTTGCGGTTTTGGGAAGCGGCCTTTCGCAAGTTTATCCGACTGAAAACAGAAAAATGGCCGATCAAATTGCGCAATGCGGCGCGCTGCTTTCAGAGTATCCGATGGATGTTTGCCCACACCCAGGAAATTTTCCGATGCGTAATCGCATTATCAGCGGGTTGTCGCGTGCGGTGCTAGTGGCCGAAGCGCGTGAAAAAAGTGGCGCTTTGATCACGGCAGATTTGGCGCTGGAAGAGGGACGCGAAGTTTACGCGCTGCCGGGTCAGGCGGATAACCTGAAATCCCGGGGAAGCAATTGGCTGCTCAAGCAAGGCGCGCATTTTGTCACCAGCGCTGAAGATATTTTGAGGGATTTTAACCTGATGCCGGGCGCTAAAAAACAAACCCGGAGAAAAAATATTTCTGTCACCGAGGAAGAGTCGCAGATCCTTCGCTGCTTGGAGGGGGAGGCCCCCCTGCACATGGATGAAATTGTTGCCAAAAGCCAAATGGCTCCCGTCAAAACCATGGTGCTTCTTTCGGGGCTGGCTTTAAAAGGCGCCGTGCAGGAACTGCCGGGCAAATATTTTACCGGAAAATAAAATGAACCCCCCCACGAAAAAAATACAAGTGCGCGTCAACGGCGAAAATAGGACGCTGGATGAGCCAATGTCGTTGGAGGCGCTTTTGCGTCTATGTTCAGTGCAAAAAGAGCGCGTGGTGGTGGAGCTCAACCTCGAAATTATTTCCAAGCAAAATTTAGCGGACACTTTCGTAAAAAATGGGGATGAGATTGAAATGGTGCATTTTGTGGGAGGAGGCGCTGGAGCCCAGGCACTGGTGATCGTGGAATCACCGGCCAAATGCAAGACGATTCAAAAATATTTAGGCCCGCATTACGAAATCGCCGCCTCCATGGGTCATGTGATCGACCTTCCAAAAAGTAAAATGGGCATCGACATCGAAAATAATTTCCAGCCACAATACATCGTGGTCAAGGACCGAAAAAAAACGCTCAGTGAACTCAAAAAGAAAGCCAAAGGCAAAAAAGAAATTTTTTTGGCTTGCGATCCGGACCGGGAAGGCGAGGCGATTAGTTGGCATTTGAAGACCGCGCTGGGCAAGGGCAAGCAGTGCTGGCGTGTCGTGTTCAACGAAATTACCAAAGAGGCCGTGCAAAACGCTTTCAAAAAACCCATGGACATCAACATGAGCTTGGTGAACGCGCAACAGGCTCGTCGGGTTCTGGACCGATTGGTCGGGTACAGTCTCAGTCCGCTTCTGTGGCAGAAAGTTGGCCGTGGTTTGTCGGCCGGACGCGTGCAGTCGGTGGCGTTACGTTTGATCGTGGACCAGGAGAGGAAAATAAAGGCTTTTAAACCCGAAGAGTATTGGTCTCTGGAGGCCGAGCTGAAGAAACAAAAAGGAGACCCACGCTCTTTTAAGGCGAGCCTGGAAAAAATTGGAGACAAAAAAGCGGAATTAAAAAACAAAGCGGATGCCGACCGGGCGCTGGAGGCCACGCGCTTGCAACCTTTTGTTGTCGAGGAAATCAAAAAACAAAAAAAGAAAAGAAATCCGAGCGCGCCGCTCACCACCAGCAAACTTCAACAAGCGGCTTACAACCGTCTTCGTTTCCCGGCTTCCAAGACCATGAAAGTGGCTCAAACGCTGTATGAAGGCGTGGAGTTGGGCGATGAGGGAAGCGTGGGTCTTATCACCTACATGAGAACGGATTCCGTACGACTTTCGGACTCTGCCGTAAAGGAAACGCGCGATTTTATTTTGAAAAACTACGGCAAGGAATATCTTCCGGTGACACCGAACGTTTATAAAGCCAAGAAGGCGGCGCAAGAAGCTCACGAGGCGATTCGACCCACGTCCGTGTCCCGAAGGCCGCAGGAGCTGGAGGCTTATTTGTCACCCGATCAATTCAAACTTTATACTTTGATATGGGAACAAACCGTTTCAAGCCAAATGACGCCTGCTTTGATTGCTCAGGAAAGTGCCGAAATCCGCGTAGGGCAATATCTTTTCCGCGCCACGGGAAGCCGCGTTGAGTTTGCCGGGTGTCTTGCCGTAACCGGCAGGGACGAAGAGGAAGACCATCCGCTCCCAGAATTAGAAAAGGGGGAGGCGCTGACCCTGGTAAAGCTCGAAAATCATCAGCATTTTACCAAGCCTCCGGCGCGCTTCACCGACGCCTCGCTTGTGAAAGCGTTGGAAGAAAAAGGCATTGGACGTCCTTCGACCTACGCGCCAATCATCGCAACGCTTACCGGCAGGGATTATATTCGTCGCGATGGAGGAAGTCTTGTACCCACGGAGCTAGGCATGCTCGTCACCGACATTCTCGTCAAACATTTCCAGCGAATTCTGGATTTTGAGTTTACGGCCAACATGGAAGAAGAATTGGATCAGATCGAAGAAGGCCAAGTGGGTTGGGAGAACGTCGTCAAGGGTTTTTATGACATTTTCCGGGTGCAGTTGGAACTGGCCAAAGACCAAATCCAGACCGTCAAAAAACAAAATGAACCGACGGATGAAATTTGCGATAAATGCGGAAAGCCCATGGTGATCAAGTGGGGTCGGCGAGGTCGCTTCATGAGTTGTTCAGCGTGGCCGGAATGTAAAAACGCAAAGTCCATTTCCACCGAAGTAATCTGTCCGCAATGTAAAACCGGGAAACTGGTTCAGCGAAAAGCCAAGTCCGGGCGTGGCCGGCCATTTTACGGTTGCACGACTTATCCGGCTTGCACTTTTATTTCTAACCGATTGCCCTCCGCGGAGTCAAAGCCGGAAGAGATTAAAGAGACCTGATGGATCATTTGGCTGAAAAATTTCTGATTTATTTGAAGGCGGAAAAAAATTATTCTCCGCATACGCTGACGAGTTATACCCATGACTTAAAAGGGTTTTATGATTTCGTCTCACCCGCGAACATCCAAGCCATCGACAAAAACCAGTTGAGAGGCTTTTTAGCGGCCATGTCGACAAAAGGCTACTCCAAACGCACCATGGGACGGCGCATGGCGGCGTTGAGAACATTTTTTCGCTTTCTGGTGCGCGAAGGACACTTGGCCAAAAGTCCCATGGCGGCTATGAAAAATCCAAAAATGGAAAAAAGGTTGCCGATGGTTTTAGAAGAAAACGAAGTCACGCGGCTTCTGGAGGCACCCGAGGACGATTTGGCCGGCCGCCGGGACCGCGCGATGCTCGAGACGCTTTATTCCACCGGCATGCGCGTGTCCGAGTTGGTGAAATTGGATTTTGAAAAGGTGGATTTTATCGGCGGCGTGTGCCGCGTCATGGGCAAGGGTGGAAAAGAAAGGATTTGTCCGATCGGAGACCGCGCGCTCCGCGCGATCAGAGGTTATTTACAACTTCGCAATCAAACCGGAGAAAAAAATCAAAGGGCGCTTTTTCTCAATCATTCGCCCAACCAGGAAGGTTCGCGCTTGACCGATCGCAGTGTGCGCCGTACCGTCGATAAATATATCGAGAAAACCTGCCGCCGAGAAAAAATATCGCCCCACACGCTGCGTCATTCGTTCGCGACGCATCTGTTGGATCGTGGCGCCGATTTGAAGTCCGTGCAGGAGCTATTGGGACATGAAAATCTCTCGACGACGCAGATCTACACCCATGTGTCGAGCCAGCGACTCAAAGATGCCTATGCCAAGGCTCATCCCCGCGCATGAGATTTCTTTACGACGTGGTTTTTTTCATTTTTTCTCTTTTCTATCTGCCTCTTTTTATTGCGAAAGGAAAATTTGGCGCCTCTTGGCGCCAGCGGTTTGGCCACGTGAAGCCGGAGATGTTGCGCTGGCTGCATTCCAAGCGCGTGCTTTGGGTGCACGCCGTTTCGGTGGGAGAGATTGGCTTAGCCATAGGATTTTTGGACAGACTTCGCGAGGCGCTGCCGGAGGCGCGGTTTGTGATTACCACCACCACGCAGACCGGTTACGAAGTGGCCTCGAAGATAAAAAAAGACCAGGACACGCTTCTTTATTTTCCGGTAGATTTTCGGTTTTCGGTGCGTTCGTTTATCGACAGCGTTTGTCCAGCGGTGATGGTGTTGTTTGAAACGGAGATTTGGCCGAATCTGATTTGGGAGCTGTCTGCGCGGAAAATTCCGGTACTTATTTTAAACGGCCGAATTTCGGACCGGGCGTTTGGAAAATATCGAAAGATCCGGTTTTTTTTACAACGGACATTGGCACAATTGAGCCTGATCGCCGCGCAGGATGTTCGCATGCGTGAGCGTTTCATTGCTCTGGGGGCCGAGCCCGGTAAAGTGATCGTGACCGGGAATGTGAAGTTTGATTGGAAACCGGCACAAGCGGTATCTGCGCAAGCGCAGCGTCTTCAAAGGGGTTGCAAAAAGGCTTCCGAATTTTTGTGCGTGGCCGGAAGCACTCACGATGGCGAAGAGCAGATGTTTTTTTCCATTTATCCCACACTCAAAGCCGCCTATCCGGAATTTCGGTTGCTGATTGCGCCACGCCACTTAAATCGTCTGGCAGCCATTGAAGTGGCTGCCTCCAAGCGGGGACTGCGTACGCAACGCGTTTCTTCCGAAGACGCCGGTTTTGAGAACGAGAACAACGAGGGGAAGATTTTTCTTTTAAATCAAATGGGGGTTTTGCCATTTTTATATGAGGTGGCGGATTTAGTGTTTGTGGGCGGCAGTCTTGTCGCGGCGGGAGGGCACAATCTGGTGGAACCGGCTTATTTCAACAAGCCGATCTTATTTGGGCCTTTCATGAATAATTTTATTGAAATGGCCCAGGAGTTTATAAAAAATGAAGCGGCTTGTCCGGTGACGGACGCGCAAGACCTTGAGAGAAAGATAGGGGAGCTTTTTTGCAACCCCGCGTATCGTCAGTCGCTCGGCATGGCCGCCAAGCATTTGGTGTTGCGACACCAGGGGGCTACGCAAAAAAATAAAGAGATTTTAGTGGCGGCAATGGGAAGAACGGTGGAAAGGAAAGCGGTGATGGCATGAGAAAGATTTTTGGAAAAATATTGGCATCCATTTATGGCCTTGTCGTGCAGGTTTGGCGGGCAAGTTACGACTGGTTTTCATTCCGTAAAAAAAAGGTCAATGCGCGTGTGATTAGCGTGGGCAATATCACTTGGGGTGGCACGGGCAAAACGCCGCTCACGGCCAAGCTTGCGCAGTTGCTCCACGAGGAGGGAAAGAAGGTGGCGGTGCTTACGCGTGGGTACGGGCGCGACGAGGTGCAGGAGCTTCAAAAGAAACTGCCGGGAATTCCGGTGCTGGTGGGACGTGATCGCGTTGGCACGGCGCAACAAGCTATCGCCGAGCATGGCGCCGAAATCCTGATTTTGGATGACGGTTTCCAACACATCCGGTTGCATCGGGATCTTGACATCGTGGCGCTTAACTCCACCGAGCCTTTTGGCCCCGGCGGACTTTTACCTCTGGGAACGTTGCGGGAACCTCTGGAAAATCTGTCGCGCGCGCAGTTGTTTGTGCTTACCAAGTGCAATATTGGCTCGAAAAATGTGCACTGGATCCGGCAGAAACTGAATACGCTTAAACCCAACGCCGTTATTTTCGAGGCGATTCATCAACCGTTGGGTTTTTTGGATCCTTTAAAAAAAACCCGCATGGAATTGGGAGCTATTCGAAACCGCAAAGTAGGAGCTCTTTCGGGCATCGGTGATCCGTATTCGTTTGAGAAAACCGTGGAGTTTCTTGGCGGAGATATTTTGCTGGCTGCTCGCTATGATGACCATCACGAGTTTAAGGAATCCGAGATTGCGCAGTTTATCAAGCAGTGCCGCCAACTGGGGTTACGCGAAGCAGTCACCACCGAAAAAGATTTTTTCCGAATTGCGCCGATTCTCGAGAAGCACTCAACCGACCAGTGGCGGGGTTTTACGTTTTGGGTGCTGGAGATTGAATTTCAGGTCAACGATGAAGAAGATTTCCTTCGAAGATGTCTTAATTCTTAACGCCATTCGTTTAGGGCGTTTTTGCGTACGCGTGCTGCCGATCGGCGTTGCAATGGCCGTGGCTCGCCTTATCGGACGCCTAGTGTACGCCACGTCCAAACGACGCCGAATTGCCTATAAAAACCTGCGCATGGCGTTTGCGGGCGAGAAGTCTTCCAAAGAACTTAAGCGTATCGCGCGAGCTTCCATGGAAAACCTCGCGATGTCGGGAGTTGATCTTTTGCGTATTCCCGAAATGAACCGCCAATACGTCGAAAAATATTTTCGCATCGAAGGTAGGGAAAAATTTGAGCCCTATATCGCGCGTGGACAGGGCGTCATTTTTTTGACCGGGCATTTTGGCAGTTGGGAGCTTTTGAACATTGCCGGTGGTCTGCTGGGATATCCGATGGTGGCGTTGGCGCGTGTGCAGAAACACCCGCGTTCCGACGCCTATTTAAATCAACTAAGAGCCTCCAAAGGTAGCCAGGTGATTCATAAAGGAATGCCGGTGAGGGAGATTTTACGCGCGCTACGAAGGGGACAGGTGGTGGGTATTTTGAGCGATCAGGATGGCGGAAAAAACGGAAGCTTCGTGCGTTTTTTTAACCGCCTTTCTTCGACACCTGCCGGTGTGGCCACGTTTGCGCTTCGCACGGGCGCTGCGATTGTCCCGGGTTTTATTTTTAGGGAGAAAAACCATCGTCACCGGATCGAGCTTGAAAGTCCGCTTGAGCTTCCCAATTCCTCGCTGTCTTCCGTGGATGCGGAGCGCTTTCTTTTGCAGCAGTTTGCGGATACGCTAGAAAAGAAAATAAGGCGTTCGCCGGAGCAGTGGTTGTGGGCGCACCGGCGCTGGAAATCTTCTCCGGACCGGAAAGTGGTGATTTTGAGTGACGATAAGCCCGGCCACTTGAATCAGTCGCTGGTTCTCTACGAGGCCCTTCGACGCGAGCGCCAAGCCCAGGGATTTTCCGTCGAGGGTTTTCAAAAAAAAGTGATCGAAGTGCGTTTCCGAAATGGTTTTTTGAAAAAATTCTGGAAGCTAGCGGGCTTTTTATTTCACGGTTGCCCGCCGTTTGCCGACCGGCTGCTAAAGTGGGTGTTGATGCCGGAGTGTGCGTGTGAAATCACCGAGTCGTACGCGGATATCGTAATTTCCTGCGGTTGGTCATTGACGGAAATCAATTTATGGATGAAAAAAGAAAATTTGGCCAAATCGATGGTGGTTATGAAGCCGGCGAATTTTTCTAAAAAATTTGACGTCGTGATCGCCCCACGACACGATCATTTAGCGCCCGCCGACAATATTTTTGAAACAGACGGGGCGCTGTTTAGGTTGGATGAGCAAGAAATGAGGCGTCAGGGCGCCAAATTGGCAACGGAGCTGGGACTTTCCGCAAACGGAAAACGCCTGGGGCTGTTGGTGGGTGGCGACGCGGCCCGTTTAATTTTTGACAAGCCGCTTTTCGAGGCTTTCATGAACGAAGTACGCCGTGCAGCTCTTTTCTCCGGAGTCATGGTTTTAGCCACCACTTCCCGTCGCACTCCTGGCTGGGCGGATCGTTGTCTTAAGGAAATTTTTTCCGATCCTCATTGTTGCCCATTGCTGGTCATTGCCAATGAAGCCAACCGCCCGGGGGTTGTGGCAGGAATTATTGCGCTCTCCGATGTGATTTTGGTATCCGGCGAATCCATGTCGATGGTTTCCGAAGCGGTGTCCAGTGGCAAGCCCGTCATCGTTTTCAGCCCTTGGAAAAAAGCGTCTTTTAAAAGAAAATATCAGCATTACTTAAGCGCCCTAGAAAAAAAAGGCCTTATACGGCACTGCACGCATGAGAATTTAGAGGAAATTCTTGAACATCAGATGCAGCGCTCCCTCACAGTGCTTTCCCAAGTCCCCGATTCTTGTAAATCCGTGCTTAGCCAGGCGGCCAAAAGGATTTTTTGATATGAATATTCTACAGATATTGCCGGAACTAAAATCAGGGGGTGTGGAACGGGGCACCATTGATCTTGCTAAATATTTAAGGAAGCAGGGGCATAAGGCGGTGGTCGTATCCGCGGGCGGACCGTTGGTGGGCGAATTGACGTCAGCCGGCGTGACACATTATGCGTTGCCAGTTCACCACAAGTCTTTATTTTCCATCATTCGATCGGTGGGCGCGTTGACTCGCATTGTGCGCATGGAAGCGATTGACGTGATTCATGCCCGCAGTCGCGTGCCGGCGTTGATCGCGTTTTTGGTCAGTCGCCGCGCGCAAATCCCCATGGTAACGACTTGCCACGGTTATTATAGCAAGCATCTTTTAAGCCGTGTCATGGGTTGGGGAAAAATCGTCATTGTCGCAAGCCATATCATCGGAAAGCGCATGCGGGATGATTTTGGAGTCGCTCATCAAAAAATAAGGCTGATCCACCGCGGCGTGAATTTAGAAGAATTTAAATTAAGTTCCGACGTCGAAAAAGAAAAATCCCGAGAAATCATCATCGGCATGGTGGGCCGCTTGACGCCGATTAAAGGTCATCCGTTTTTTTTGAAGGCGATGGCCCGGGTCGTGCGCGTGTTTCCTAATATTAAAATCCAGATCATCGGAGATGCCCCCAAAGCCCAATACAAGGAAGAGTTGATGATGTTGACGCGCAATCTGGGACTTTCTCATGCGGTGCAATTTTTAGGCACGCGTTACGATATTCCCGAGCTGTTGTCGAAGTTCACATTATTGGTCGCACCTTCGGTGGGCGAAGAAGCGTTTGGTCGCGTGGTGATCGAAGCCGGTGCTTGTGGAATTCCCGTGGTGGCGACGCGGATGGGGGGATTGGTTGATATTATCGAGCATGAAAAAGATGGATTGCTTGTGCCACCCGACGACCCGAGAATTTTAGCGGAAGCCGTTTTGCGTTTACTCAAAGAACCGGAGTTGGCCAAACAGTTGTCTTTATCGCTTCGCGCAAAAGTAGAAAAAGAATTCGGTCTGGAGCTCATGTTTGAAAAAACTTTAAAAGTCTACCAGGAGGCGCTTTCGCAAAAAAGAATTTTAGTGATTAAGTTGAGCGCGCTGGGTGACGTTATTTTGAGCATTCCATCACTGCGCGCGCTGCGGAAGGAATATCCCAAAGCCTGGATTTCGGTGCTGGTCGGCAGAAGATCAAGAAAGATTGCTCGCAACTGTCCGTATGTGAATGACGTAATCATTTACGAGGAGTCTCACCCTGGGCGTTGGATCTGGCTGGTCAAGATGGCGTGCTTGCTGGCCAAAGAGGATTTTGACACCGTGGTGGACCTACAGAACAACCGCGTGAGCCATTTTTTGGCTTTTTTTTGCGGAGCCCCTATTCGTGTCGGCCACGGCAATGGGAAGTGGTCTTTTTTTCTTAATAAAAAAACCTCCGGAAATCTTCACAAGCTTTCGCCTTTGGAGCACCAATTTGAGGTACTGAAGTTGATCGACATCCAGCCTTCGGAAAAACGGCTTGAGCTTTGGACCGAACCGGAAGAGGACGAATCGGTGCAGCGTTTTCTCCAGTCCCAGTGGGTGTCGCCGAGTCAAGTTTTGGTGGGGATAAACCCGGGCTCTTCGCTGCGTTGGCCCACCAAGCAATGGCCGGTGGAAAATTTTGCGAAACTTTGCGATGAGCTGGCCAGAAGAAATATTCGCGTGGTGGTGACGGGTTCTCAAGAAGAGGCGCCCATTGCCCAGGAACTTTTTAGAATCACTCGAAATAAACCTGTCAATGCCGTTGGAAAAACTTCCATCACGGAGCTGGTGGCGTTGATCCGTCGCTGTCAGGTTTTTGTCAGTTCGGACTCGGCGCCCATGCATATCGCCTCCGGCGCGCAAGTGCCTTTGGTGGCCATTTTTGGCCCCACCGATCCCAAGCGACACCTGGTCGCTCCGGAGCATCACCAGGTTTTTTGGAAAGAAGTGCCGTGCAGTCCCTGTTATCTTCGAAGTTGTCCCATTGGTCATGTTTGCATGAAGAAGATCACGGTGCAGGAGGTATTGGATGCCGTGCTGCATTTCATTCACCAGAAGCATGGGCAGCCGACGCTCAGCGCGGCATTTCACAAGGGGCTTGAGGAAAATTGATGCGGCATCTTTTGACTCGTAAAAACCTCTCATTGGCGGTGATGGTTGCAACTCTGTTTGTTTTTGCAACCGGTGTTCAAAAAACCTGCTATGAAATTCCCGTCCTGATGTATCACCACGTGGATTATTCCCCGGAGCCGTCCGGAGTCTACGTGAGGCCGGAAACGTTTGAGCGGCAAATGGAATTTCTCAAGGTGCATCGTTATCGCGTGACGGAGTTATCGGAGATCATCCGGCTGATAAAAACCGGCCAAAATATTCCGCGCAAAACCGTTGTTATCACTTTCGATGACGGATACTTGGATAATTTTCAAAACGCCTTTCCGGTGCTAAAAAAAATGGATTTTCCCGCAACGATTTTTATGATTAGCTCGAATGTCAATCACCAAGGGTGGTTGTCCGAGGAGGATTTGCGCATTCTCGATGGGTCGCGGATCACGATAGGCAGCCATACGGCGCATCACGCTTTTTTGCCGGGCGTCCGGCTTGCGGATGCCAATACGGAGTTGATCGATTCCAAAAAAGAACTTGAGAAAATCCTAGGCCACCCGGTCACGCTTTTTAGCTATCCGGCGGGAGGCCTGACGTCTGGCATTGAAGCGTTGGTGAAAGAAACCGGCTACGAAGGCGCCGTTACGACCAATTACCACAAGAACCGTCACGACCCTTATGCGCTGCATCGCATTAAAATTACCGATGCCGCCGGAAATTTGTTCAATTTTTGGCTTAAGACCAGCGGTTATTACCACCTGGGAAAAAAAAGAGTCAAGGCGTGAACCGTGTTTTGATCGTAAACGCAAACTGGTTGGGCGACGTTCTTTTTTCAACGCCCGCCATCCGGGCAATCCGTAAAAAATATCCCCATAGTTTTATCACCTGCCTGGCGCCCAGTCGCGTGAAAAATATTTTATCGAACAACCCACATTTAAACGAAGTGATCACTTATAACGACCGCATCTCTCTTTTTTCCGTATGGGGAATCGCGCGCGTGGTGACTCAAATCCAAAAAAGGAAATTGGACACCGCGTTTTTTTTTCACCGATCCAAAACCAAAGCTTTGTTGACAATGCTTGCCGGTGTTAAGGAAAGAATCGGATTTGCGACCCCTCTCCGACAAAAAATTTTGACTCAAGCCGTGCCGCTGCCCCCAAAGCCGCTTCACCGCATCGACACCTATCTTTACCTTCTTGAGCAGGCAGGAATTCTGTCCGATGGGCGGCACATGGAGTTTTATCCCAAGCCGGAGGCCCAACAGACGCTGTGGAAACTGATGCAGCGTCCTGAGCGTTACGTTGTTTTGCACGCGGGTGGTAATTGGCATTTGAAGCGTTGGCCCGTGGATTATTTTGTGCAGTGGATTGGTTTGTGGCTCAAAGAGTTTCAGGGAAAAATCGTGTTGTGCGGCACTGCACCCGAAGCGGAAATCGCAGAGCAAATCCAGTCCCACTTTTCAAAAAAAGACGTGGTATCTTTATGCGGAAAAACCAGCTTGGATGAACTGGCCTGGCTTCTCAAAGGCGCTGAGTTTCTTTTATCCAATGATTCCGGTCCGATTCATTTGGCGGCAACGCAAAAAACAAAAATTCTCGGCTTGTTCGGGCCTACGTCTCCACAGTTGACAGTACCGGTTTCGCTGGCTCCGCTGCGCATTCTCTGGAAGGATGTGGGGTGCGAAATCCCCTGCTATTTTCGCTCATGCCACTACCGTGTTTGCATGGAGTGGTTGAGTCCGGAAGAAGCGGTGCAACAGGCTCGCGTTTTATGCCAAATGGCGGATGACACGTGACACGGAAAGCGAAGTCTGGCGCTAAAGGAAAAAATGAAGAAAGAAATTAAGAAAATTTTAGTGGTCACGCTGTCAAACCTTGGTGATGTCGTGCTGACGCTGCCTGTGTTCCAATCACTGTTGCATGCTTATCCAAAAGCTGAGTTACACGCGATGGTCGGCCCTGGCGCCCGGAGGGTGTTGGAAAATGACAAACGCATCCAAAAGGTCATCGTTTACGACAAAAAAAAGATTTTTTTAGAAAAATGGGGAATGCTGCGCGAGATTCGAAAGCAGCGCTACGACGTGATCATCGATTTAAGACACTCCCTGATCGGACTTTTTGGCGGCTCAAGAATCCGAAATAGTTACTTTAATTTTTTTTCCAATCAAATCCACCGGCGGGATCGTCATTTGAGTTCTTTGAAAGGCATCGCCGCGGCGTGGGACGAAGAAAGTTTTCTGAAATCCAAACCGGAGTCGATAAAAAATTTTCATGAATCTGGACAGGCGGTGGTGGTGGCCGTCGGCTCCAAAAGCGACGTTAAAAAATGGCCAGCGGAATATTTTGCGCGATTGCTGGATCGTCTGGCCCTTGAGCAAGGCTGCCAAATCGTTTTGATTGGTGACAAAGCGGACTCTGCTGATGCTGAAAAAGTAAAACACTTGATGATTTCACGCGTAGAGGACCGCACTGGTCAAACGGATTGGACGGGGCTACTCTCGGTGATTCGGGCTGCTTCGCTTGTGGTGACAAACGACAGCGCGCCGCTTCATATTGCCGACTCGCTCAAAGTGCCAACACTTGCCATTTTTGGTCCGACGGATCCCGGCAAGTACGGCCCGCGCATGTCCGGAAGCATGGCTGTTACGCGGAAAATTTTTTGTTCCCCCTGCGAAAAAGCGCAGTGCCGTTTTAACCATGAGTGTTTAAAAGAGCTTGCGCCCGACGAGGTTTACCAAAAAGCGACTCAAATTTTGAATGACCGGACACGCAGCGAAAATTTTAAAATTTTGATTGTGCGGCTGGATCGTCTGGGAGATCTCGTGCTGTCTTTGCCCGCTATCCAGGCGCTGCGGCGCCAGTATCCTCAGGCGCGGATTACGTTAGTGACGCGCGCTTGGACGCGTCCGTTGCTGGAAGGTCATCCGTGGGTGGATGAGGTGATTTCATACGACTACGAGAAAAAGGGAAGGCACCGGTTTGGGCTGGGTTATTTTAGATTTTTAAAAGAAATTATTTCCCGACGGTTTGATGTGGCGTTTATTTTGCATCCGGGGGTGCGTTCTTATCTAGTGCCGTTTTTGG
This sequence comes from uncultured Planctomycetia bacterium, assembly GCA_964628355.1. Taxonomy (GTDB): domain Bacteria; phylum Omnitrophota; class Gorgyraeia; order 2-02-FULL-51-18; family 2-02-FULL-51-18; genus CAZVNB01. The sequence goes on from CAZVNB010000029.1 coordinate 44,093, forward strand.
CCGGCATTCCTTATCGCCTGGGATACCAAAGTCTCTGGGGATTTCTTTTAACCTCGTCGGTGCCCGATCTGCGCCACCAGGGCCTCCGGCACGAATCCGAATACGGCCTTGAGGTGGTGCACGCTTTTGGGGTAGGCACCGGGCAGCATTTGCAGGCGCGTCTTTTTCCGTCGCGTTTGCTGAGCTTGAAGCTGGCAAACGAATTTGGCATGGGCATAGCCGGCCAGCCGGATCTTTGGATCGCGATTCATGTGGGTTCCAGTTGCGTTTCCAAACGTTGGAGCGTCGAGCGTTTTGAGGCGTTGGGGAAGAAAATCTTTCAGCAGTTTCCTCACCGGCTTGTCCTTATTGGCGCAAAAGAAGAAATCAAATTAGGCCAACAGCTTAAAGCCTCATGGGGTGAGCGCGCGCTGGACTTGACAGGAGAACTGAATTTGAAAGAATTGCCGGCGTTACTTGAGCGTTGCGAGCTGTTGGTGTCCAACGATTCCGGCCCGGTGCACGTAGCTGCGGCGGTCGGCACCCGAGTGATCAGCCTTTTTGGCCGTAACCAAGCGGGTTTAAGTCCCAAACGCTGGCGCCCACTTGGCACCGGCCACGCGGTGATACAAAAAGACGTGGGATGCGTCGTGTGTCTGGCGCATCAGTGTCCGATAGAATTCGAATGCTTAAAAGCTATTTCAGTAGAGGAGGTATTCGAAAAAGTCTGTGGGATGCTGCAACCAGGTCCGGCTCGGGATGTTGTTGGTGTTTGAAAAAGTGTTCCCTGGCGCTCGTCGTCGCAACGTGCCACCAACAACATCTCTCGCCGTCCGTTACAATATCATAGGCTTCTTCTGTGTTTTCCTCATGCTCGTTGCGGCGTGCTCTGCGCAGGCGGCCAATAATTTTTCGGCTAAAAATACTGCAGTTGCTGCTTTGGCGCAACCCCAGCAAACCATTCCGCTGGCCGAGCATCTGGTTTACGAAGTATCCTGGATGGGTGTGCCGGTGGGGCTCGGCATACTGGAGGTCAAAGAGTTGACCCAGCAGGATGGCCGCAAGGCGTTTCACGTGGTGGCTGTGGCAGAAACGAATGAATTTCTGTCCAAAATTTATCCCGTGCATGACGAAGTCCATAGTTGGATTGACGCCGAGACATTCCAGTCGTTGCAATTTCAAAAAAAAGTATCAGAAGGTTCTTACCGCGCCAATGAAATTATTCGCTACGACGGGGCCAGAAAAAAAGGTTATTACCAGTCACTGAAAAACGGCACGAAAAAAGAGTTTGATATTGCCGTGCCCGTCCATGACATCTTGAGCGCGTTTTACTGGTCCCGGCGCCAGTCCCTTGAGCCGGGCAAATCGATAAAAACCATTGTCAACAGCGACGAAAAAGATTGGGATTTGGAAATTCAAGTCCTGCGCCGAGAAACAAAGGAGCTAAGAGGGCAGGGCTTGTTCGACACGATTTTGATTGAACCCAAAACCCGCCTCAAAGGGGTGTTGGAAAAACGCGGACGGGTGTGGGTTTATTTGAAAAATGACCGTTTTCGCACGCCCGTTTTGATTACATTCAGAACGCCTTTTGGGCCAGCGATAGGGATTTTAAAAAAAGTTAAGGTAGTTGGGCAACAGCAATATTCTAAGGCGAAGGAAAATTTATCCAAAACTTGACTATACAGCTTATAGGCTGTATCTTTTTGAAGGCAATTCTCCAGTTCGAGAATACATTGAGGGTCTATCGGAGAAACAACAGAACAAGGTTCTTGCGTATATTGATAGGCTCGCTGAATTTGGCTTCAATCTTAAAAGACCAACCGCTGATAGTTTGGGAGGCCGACCTGGCTTGTATGAGTTGAGGCCTGATAGGCATCGAATCTTATATTTCTTTCATCGAAGAACCGAAACCATTTTGTTGCACGCTTTCTTAAAACGGACGGACGAAATACTGCAAAGAGAGATCGAAATAGCGTTGAAAAGGAAAGCGGATTACTTAGAAAGAGAGGCGTCATCATGAAACACGCAGGAGAAAATTATCAAGACTTTAGAAAGAAGCTTTTAGGATCAGACAAAAACAGGAAAACGGGCGTACAGCTGGAAACGGCCAAGCTTGAACTTGCAGAACATCTTGTTGAATACAGAGAAAAGAAAGATATGACTCAAAAGCAACTCGCTGATAGGCTGGGAGTCAAACAACAAGTTGTGGCCAAAATAGAAAATGGTTCAAATATCACGCTTGAAACCCTTATCAAGTTTCTTAATGTCTTAGGCATTGTTTTAAAAGTAGAAGCCGTTCGGAGAAAGCGAAGCGAACAGGTTTTGCAGTTCGTTTGATTTTACTTTTTCTGCGTGAATATAAGATAAGAAGATAAGGGTTTCTGTGTATTTATTTAAAGAACGACCGCTCTCGTACGCCCATTTGGATCACGTTCAAAACGTCCTTTGGGCCAGTGATAGGGATTTTAAAAAAAGCTAATACGGTCTAACCTGTCCCTTTTTGTTCATTTGGGACGGTATGCGGTATGCAACCTCTCCCCGTGGAACGTCGTTCGGTTTACTTTCGGTTTACCTCCAGTATGAGCCGCAAAGGAGACTGCTACGACAACGCGGTGGTTGAAAGCTTCTTCAAAAGCTTGAAAGTTGAGCTTTGCAGAGAGGATCGATTTAAAACCAGGGAAGAAGCTAGATCCAGGATCTTTGAACACATCGAAGCCTTTTACAACCGCAAGAGGCTTCATTCAACTTTGGGCTACCGAAGCCCTGTTGAATATGAGAGAATCGGTTTAACTAAACTAAGTGTCCACTAAACCGGGTGAATTCCAGACTGACACCTTATCCTTTATCCTTTATCCCCTAACCTCTCCCCGTGGAACGTCGTTCGGTTTACACGGTTTACACTCTTGCCGGGACTGTTACGTCCAACTCGCTTTCAACGGGAAGCATTGCTTCTACTGGAAATATAATCAGCGGAGCTGCCCTTGCAACCGCGAGAAATTGGGGCGTTTATTTGTCCGGCCTGACAGGAGGCAGAAGGATTAGCGGCCAGTCATTTGGCGGTGTCGTCATTGAAGCGACCCCTTTTTCAACAATTACTCTCCGGGACAGCGGGAACGTGGGTATTGGGACAAACAATCCGTCTTATCGACTGGAAGTCCCTGTGAATTCTGCAGCTAAACCTACCTCAAATGTCTGGACTATTTCTTCTGACGAAAGAATTAAAACTGACATCAAGGACTTTACCGATGGTCTTTCTACGGTGCTGCGCATAAAACCGCGAACGTATAAATATAATGGCCGAGCAGGCGCTGGGTACAATGATACAAATGCCCATATTGGGATCATTGCTCAAGACTTAGAACCCGTTGCGCCTTATATGGTAGGTCAATTTAAAGGCACGCTCGATGGCAAAGAAACTATACTCAAAAATTATGACGGACAAGCCTTGCCATTCATCCTGGTGAACGCCATTAAAGAGCTCAAAGCGGAAAATGATTTGCTAAAAGCGGAATTGAATAATTTAAAAATCCATACCGCACATACCGCATACCGTACCAGGTCCCAAATAGCCTAAAGGGGACAGGTTAGCCGATAGATAAATTCTTGATATTTTCCTGAACGAACGTACCACACGGGGCAAATCACAAGTCAGTTTTTCTCATACCGCATACCGTACCAGGTCCCAAATGGCCTAAAAGGGACAGGTTAGCCGATAGCTAAATTCTTGATATTTTCCTGAACGAAAAAAGGCCCCTTCGTCGTCTTGTTATGTGTATCCCCTAACCTCTCCCCGTGGAACGTCGTTCGGTTTAGTTCGGTTTATATTATCTCCACACAAGAAGTCTATAGTATGCCGTGAAGCAATTACCATCCGCATCTCCCGGACAATGCCATACAAGAGGTGTCCAATACCCCCATGCCCACCACCCTGAGTATGTATAAACTGTTATTCGTGAAGCTGCTGCACTGTTAGTGGGACCAGAAACAATGCGTACCGGATTTACCGCAGAACCCCCATCTTGATATCCGTGCGTACCCGAAATAACCATTTCCGTTACGCAATCATCTCCCGATATCGCACCGCATTGAAGAAGCTGGATCAAGGATGGTTTATAAGCTGAAGTAAGAATACCTCCCATAAGAAATTGAACAGTATCTCCACTTGTTACGAATCTCCATCCGGAATCATAAAAAGGTCTTAGACGCCCAGAAAGAGTGATATCACCAACCACATCCAACTTCGTCACCGGCGCCGTCGTCCCGATGCCGACATTCCCACCAGCCGTCGCCAAATTCGTGGCACCAGTAGTACTCAAGTTGACGGCATCCAAGCTTTGATACGACCCATAAGGTGAAGGATAATAGGTAGAGACAGTTACATTCTCTGCATAACACACAAAAGCCGCGAACACCAAGACGAAGGTAAACACCAGTGCTCTTAAACGCTTTTGCATTTTCATTGGAAAGCTCTCCTTAAAAAAAGGCAGTATTTGCTATTGATACATCTATCATAAGTGTACGCTAGTTTATCTAACAGTCAAGTTTTATTGGGTTTTGTTAAGTCGGAGGCGTTTCTGTTGGAGGCGTACGTTTACCATACGGGCCCGCACCGCGCAGAGGATGAGACGTAGGTAAAAGACATTAGAAAAAATGACTTATAGTCAAGAACTAGACTTCCTGGTTCGGTGCCAATTTCTTAGACCAACCAGGTCCGGTTAGACAAATGCTAAGATTTTTGTTAAATTAATGGCACTTTATTAGATGATTTATCTTACTTTTGAAAGGGGGCTTATGTCAGTTACAGTATTTTCCCACGGAGAAGTTTTGGCATTGTGGTCGGTGTTAGGCACGGCCGTTCTCGGCCTTTTGTATGCCGGATTTTTGATGGCTCAGGTTTTGAAAGAAGACACGGGCAATGCCCTGATGAAGAAAGCGGCAGACGCCATTCGAGTTGGGGCGAATGCTTATCTCATTCGTCAATTCAAAACCATTACTTTTTTGATTTTAATCCTGACAGCCGTGCTTTATTTCACCGCGGGCGAGCACCATATCCAGATTGGCCGCGCTTGCGCGTTTTTAATGGGTTCGATTTTTTCGGCGACGGTTGGTTTTGCGGGCATGAACCTGGCGGTGCGCGGCAACGTGCGTGTGGCGGCCGCAGCCAACAACAACAGCTTTTCCAATGCGCTTAAGATTGCTTATCGCACCGGGACGATCACCGGAATGCTTACTGATGGGCTCGGACTTTTGGGCGGCACGGTGATTTTCATGATTTATGGCGAAAAAGCTTATGAAGTACTGCTAGGTTTTGGATTCGGCGGAACACTGTTGGCACTTTTCATGAGAGTGGGAGGGGGTATTTTTACGAAAGCGGCGGACGTCGGAGCCGATATTGTCGGTAAAATCGAAAAAAATATTCCCGAGGATGATCCGCGCAACGCCGCGACAATCGCGGATAACGTGGGCGACAATGTCGGAGACTGCGCGGGTATGGCTGCTGACATTTTTGAGTCGTATGAAGTGACCATTGTTTCGGCGATGATTTTGGGATTTGCTTCGTATGGGCACAAAGGGGTCATTTTTCCGTTGTTGGTGCGCGCCATCGGGGTTTTGAGTTCGATTGTGGGCACTTACGCGGTGCGCACCAAAGAAGAAGTGCGCGACGCGATGAAGGCGATCAACGTCGGTTTTATTCTTTCGGCGTTTATTTCTATCATCGGGTTTGTGATCGTGGGTTTCTTTTATTTAAAGTTTCCGGGGCAAGGGCAATTGCCTTTTTGGATAAGTTTGAATGTTCCGGCGTTGGATCTTCGTCCCGTATGGACGACTTTGGTGGGAATCGTGCTGGCCATCTCCATCAATCGTTTGACAGAATATTTTACGGATACCAACAAACCTCCGGTAAAATCCGTGGCCGAATCATGCCAAACGGGACATGCCACGACGATTATTACCGGATTTGCCGTAGGTCTTGAGAGCACCGTGTGGGCGGTGCTGGTCATTGCGCTGGCGATTTTGGTGTCGGCGCTGATTTATGGTGGAACTAACCCCACGTTTATCGCGTATGGCGTCTCCATGTGCGGAATCGGGATGCTGACGTTGACGGGCAATAACATTTCGATGGACGTTTTTGGACCTGTCGCCGACAATGCAAATGGCATCGGTGAAATGGCGAAACTTCCGAAAGAAGCGCGGCAGATATTGGCGGATCTGGATGCGGTCGGCAACACGACCAAGGCTATCACCAAGGGCATCGCGATCGGATCGGCGGTGGTTGCGGCCATTTCATTGTTCAATGCTTATATCACGGACATCAGCACCATCACCCATCGCACGTTTGATCAGATTGCAGGGTCGCTTTCCATTGCAAACCACAATGTATTTATTGGCCTTTTAATCGGGGGAGCCATCCCATTTCTTTTCAGTTCGCTGATGGTGAAGGCGGTGGGTCGCGCCGCATTTTTGATTGTGCATGAAGTGCGCGCGCAATTAAAGGACAAAGATATTTGGGAGGGAACCAAAACACCGGATTATGCGCGCGTGGTTTCGATTTGCACCGCCGCCGCGCAGCGAGAGCTCATTCGTCCGGGACTTCTGGCGATTTTGGCGCCGCTTTTGGTCGGACTGCTGTTGAAAAAAGAAGCGTTGGGCGGATTTTTGGCAGGCATGATTTTGTCCGGACAACTTTTGGCCGTGTTCATGGCCAATGCGGGTGGCGCCTGGGACAATGCCAAAAAATTAATCGAAGATGGCCTTTTTGGCGGAAAAGGTTCGGAGGCCCATAAGGCGTCCGTGACCGGTGACACAGTGGGGGATCCGCTGAAAGACACGGCGGGCCCTGCGCTCAATCCGCTGATCAAAGTCATGAACATGGTGGCTCTGTTGGCGATTCCTATCGTGATTCGCTATGAAAACTCTCCCACAGCTTTTTGGATCGCGATGGTCGCGGCCGTGGGACTCATTTTGTTGGTGATCAAGGATCCGGGAAAATCCAAAGAAGAGCTGGAGCTTATCCAGAGAGCATAAAAAATAAACACAGATTACACAGATCAAAAGAAAAGATTAGAATCTGTGTGATCTGTGTTTTATTTTAAAAGGAATCGGTGGAATTTTTTTCAGAAATCCTATCCAAATTTCAGCACTTGGACCAGCTGATCGTCTGGGGCGGTTACGTCGGCATCACCATCATCGTTTTTTGCGAGACGGGTCTGCTGGCCGGGTTCTTTCTTCCCGGAGACTCACTTCTGGTGACGGCCGGCCTATTGGCTTCACAAGGAAAACTCAATATCGTGTATCTCAATCTTCTTTTGATGGTGGCTGCCATCATGGGAGACAGCGTTGGGTACCTGATCGGGTATTTTGTGGGTCCAAAGATTTTCCGGAAGGAAAACTCCTCGTTTTTTCGGAAGGAACATTTGAAGCGCACGCATGATTTCTTTGAAAAATATGGGGGCAAGACCATCATCCTGGCGCGTTTTGTGCCGATCGTGCGCACGTTCGCGCCCACCGTCGCGGGTGTCGGGCGCATGGCTTACAAGTATTTTTTGTCCTACAATATCGTCGGCGGCGTTTTATGGGTAGGCAGCATGCTATCCATCGGGTATTTTTTAGGCCGTTCGGTTCCTCATATCGATAAACATCTGCACCTGGTGGTCGCGATCGTCATCGTCGTTTCTTTCTTGCCACTGGTGCACGAGTGGTGGAAGTCCCATGAAAAATAAAAAAGCGAAGGCGCCTTCGGTTACTTCGTGTGCCGCTCTGTTGCTGCTGGCAATTCTTGTGCCGCAGAATGCCGAAGCTTTTTCATTCTTCCAGAAAAAAAACTCGATTGTTGCAGTGGAGACGCCCGCCGTTCAACGTGAGCTGACTTTGCAGGATGCTTTCCGAAAAGCATTGAAACTCAGCGAGAGTGTCGCGATCACCGCTGAAGAAATGAATCAGGCGCAGGCAAGATTTTATCACGCATTTGATTATTTCTTGCCGAAGGTCAGTTTTCAAATGACGCGATTTTATCAGGACGTTGATAACGACAGCCCCGGCAGCGGCGGTTTTGGCAACTCCCAACGACCGAATACTCCTGAGAAAAAATTTGTTTTTTCACAGCCGCTGTTCAGCGGTTTTAAGGAACTTGCGTCCCTGCAGAGCACTGGAGCGGATAAAAAACAGCAAGCGTATGCCTGGCGGCGCGCCAAGGAATTACTTTTCGTGGACGTGATGGAGGCGTATTACACTGTGTTGCAAACCGAAAGTGATTTGCAGGTGCTTGAGTTCACACAGCAACTATTGGCCAAGCGTCTTTCTGAACTTGAAGAAAGAGTAAAAAACGGGCGCTCCCGTGACAGTGAAAATAAGGAATCGTTTGCGGACTTAAAACTCATCGAATCGGACCTGATCGGTGCCAAAAACCAGGTGCGCTTGGCCAGGAACTTATTGGAATTTTATCTCGGAGAGACTTTGCAGGGCTACCTGCTCAAAGATGATAATGAAGCCGAGGCTGAGCCGGATATGACCGCTTTATTGGAAAAAGCGATCGCTCGCGCGGATGTGGTATCCGATGAGCAGGGGTACATCGTGGCGCAGAAAAAAGTAGTGGCGGCAGACGCGGACCTGTATCCCAAAATTTCTTTGGATGGAAATTATTATACGCAGCGGGTGGGATTTCAATCAGGCAACGACTGGGACATGACGCTAACGTTTGACGTGCCCGTTTTTGAACTGGGACAAACCCTGGGGGATATCAAAGAGGCGACCTCCAATCGCGAAAAAGCGCGTCTTAAGTATCAGCTGACCCGGCGCATGTCCCAACTGGAGATTCGTGATGCGTTGGAAGAATGGCGATCAGCGCGCGCATCCCAAGAGGCGCTGGGGCAAGCGGATCAAGCTTCCAAGGAAAACTACGAGATACTAACCAAGGAGTACCGTTCCAATTTGGTGAATAATCTTGACGTGTTGGATTCCCTGCGTCGATATCAGGACGTGCAACGCCGTTACCATGTGGCGCGGTACGCGGTGAAAAAAGATTATTGGAAATTGCGCGCGGCAGCGGGTGACGTGCCGGGAGTGGAAGCATGACCTTATCCGATATTTCCATCAAAAACCCTGTTTTTGCCTGGATGTTGATGATGGGTATTTTCGTTTTCGGATGGATCGGTTTCACGCATCTGGGTGTCAGCCAGCTTCCCGATGTGGACTTCCCAGTGGTGTCGGTGTCCATCACCTGGGAGGGCGCTGCTCCTGAAGTGATGGAAACGGAAGTTACGGATATTGTCGAGAATGCCATCATGAGCGTGGAAGGCATCAAGGAAGTTACTTCCAATTCAAGCCAGGGATCCGCTCAGGTTACGATTGAATTCAATTTGAATCGCAATATCGACGCCGCACTGCAGGAAGTCCAGACCAAAATCGCGCAAGCGCAGAGAAATCTACCCAAGGACATCGATCCGCCCATTGTCACCAAGACCAACCCCGAAGACCAACCCATCATGTGGCTGGCGTTGTCGGGAGACCGTCCCTTGAAAGATCTCACTCACTATGTGAATGACACGCTAAAAGATCAATTCACAACGGTTGCCGGCGTCGGGGATGTGCGCCTGGGCGGGTTTGTCGACCCGAATTTAAGGGTGTGGCTGGACGCAAAAAAAATGCAGGCCAAAGAACTCACCGTCGAAGACGTGTTAGATGCAATCAGTTCGCAGCACGCGGACCTTCCAGCGGGCTATATTGACACAGGTCTTGAGGAAATGAACGTGCGGGTTTACGGCGAGGCGGCCACCCCGGAAGAATTTCAAAATATTATTATTCCCCAACGCGTGCGCGGGGGACCGGTCTGGAACAAATTGCAGATCGGCGATGTGGGCACCGTGGAGGACGGGTTGGCGGACATTCGCCGTATTTCGCGAAGCTGGGGCAAATCAGCGATTGGTTTGGGAATTATTAAACAAAGGGGAACAAACGCCGTGGCCGTGGCCACTGCCGTCAAGCAGAAGGCCAAAGAATTGGAAAAGAATTTGCCGGCGGGAATGGTGTTGGCGCCCGTGTTCGACACGACACAGTTTATCAAAGACTCCGTCAACGAGCTGAAATTCACGCTGGTTCTTTCAGTGATCTTGACTTCTCTTGTCTGCTTCTTTTTTCTTGGTTCTTGGAGTGCCACTGTCAACGTTTTATTGTCCATTCCCACCTCCATTTTGGGCGCATTTTTTGTGATCCATTTTTTGGGTTTTACGATCAACACATTTACGATGCTGGGGTTGTCATTGGTGATCGGCATCGTCGTGGACGACGCCATCATGGTGCTCGAAAATATTTCGCGCTATCAGGAAAAAGGCCTCTCACGCGTGGAGGCTGCCATTGTCGGGGCGCGCGAAATCACGTTTGCGGCGCTGGCAGCGTCGATAGCCATTTTGGCGATTTTCGTGCCGGTCATTTTTATGGAAGGCACCATCGGCCGTTTCTTTTTTCAGTTCGGAGTCACCATTTCGGTGGCCATATTGTTTTCTTTGATCGAAGCTCTGACCATCACGCCCATGAGGTGCGCTCAATTTTTGGATGTGGGACATACCACCAAGCTCGGCAGGTTCGTGGATAAATTTATGACATGCTTGACCAAAAGTTATCGTTCCACGCTGATCTTTTTCTTGGACCATCGCAAAAAAGTGTTGTTCATCGCGACGCTTATTTTTATTTCCTCGTTGGGGTTGACCAAGGTGCTTAAAAAAGAATTCGTTCCCTCGCAAGACCAAAGCCGTTATTTGGTGCGCATCATGCTGCCTTTGGGAACGTCGCTGGAAAAAACGGACGCTCTCTTCAAACAGGCCGAAGCTTTGTTGATGAAGGAGCCGGAAATAAAGAATTATTATGCCGCGGTGGGCGGGTTCAGCGGAGGCCAGGTCAATACCGGGTTTATTTTCATCACGATGAAATCCATCAAACAGCGTCCCGTATTGCATGGACATCGCATGACCCAGCAGGAATCCATGCAAAAAGTTCGCAAAAAATTCAGCGAGCTTCCCGGCGTGGATCGCATCATCATTCAGGACCTGTCTCTTTCAGGATTCAGCGCGCAACGGGGCTTTCCCATCGAATTTACTGTGCGCGGACCGGATTGGGAAAAGCTGGGCGAATACGGCAAAGAAATAATGAAACAAATGAAAGACACCAAGCTAATGACCGATATCGATACCGATTTTCAATTGGGGATGCCGGAGTTGCAGGTGCATCCGGACCGTCAGAAAGCCGCGGATCACGGGATCAGCATTCACTCCATCGTGGACACAATTAACTCGATGGTGGGCGGTATCCGCAGCGGTAAGTTCACCAGTCACGGAAAACGTTATGACATCCGCGTGCGCTTAGGCGAGGCCGACCGTGCCAATCCCAAGGATATTGAAAACATGCAGGTGCGCAACCAGCACGGGGAAGTCGTGCCCTTGGTCGAAGTGATGACCTCCGAGATCAAGCCGACCTTGTTTTCAATCACTCGTAAAAACAGAGAACGCGCTATCAGCATTTACGCCAATCCGTCTCAGGGACATTCTCAACAGGAAGCGCTGGATGCGGTGCTGAAGATCGCGAAAAAAGTTCTTCCTAATGATTACCACGCTGTTTTTTCTGGAGGTTCCCAGGCTTTTAAGGAATCCAACAAAAGTATGGTGTTCGCACTGATCCTGGGTATTTTCGTGGCTTATATGGTGTTGGCAACGCAATTTAACAGCTTTGTGCATCCGGTGACCGTGCTGCTGGCTTTGCCTTTCAGCGTAACTGGCGCTTTTTTGGCGCTTTTTATCAGCCACAAGTCGCTCAATCTTTACAGCATGATCGGCTTGATACTTCTGATGGGCATAGTCAAAAAAAACTCCATTCTCCTTGTTGATTTTACCAACGACAGACGCAGAAAGGGAATGAACGTGAAACAGGCGCTTTTGGACGCTTGTCCGGTGCGTTTGAGGCCGATTTTGATGACTTCGGTCGCGACGATTGCAGCCGCTATTCCGGTAGCTATCGCGGTGGGCCCCGGCTCTGAAACAATGGCGCCCATGGCCATCGCCGTCGTCGGAGGGGTGACTTTTTCGACGATATTGACCCTCTTTGTTGTTCCGTGCGCCTATGAATTATTTTCCAAGCTCGAGCGCCAATCGTATATAATTCCACCCATATGAGTCCTCTTATTTGTTGCCTTGATTTGGAAGGAGTGCTGGTGCCCGAGATTTGGATCAAAGTCTCGGAAAAAACAAAGATCCCAGCTTTGAAGCTCACCACACGCGACCTCCCCGATTATGATGCCTTGATGAAACGCCGCTTGCTGATCTTGCGCGAACACAAAATTCGCCTGGCCGACATTCAAACGATCATTTCAACCATCGACCCTTTGCCGGGCGCCAAAAAATTTCTGGACACGCTGAGAAAACATTCGCAGGCCGTTATTCTGTCGGACACCTACTACGAATTTGCAATGCCGCTAATGGAAAAACTCGGACGACCGACACTTTTTTGCAATAACCTGATCGTGGACGCAAGAGGTTTTATTTCCGGCTACCGCCTGCGTCAAAAAAACGGCAAAGAAAAAGCGGTGTTGGCGTTGAGGGGCATCGGTTTTCGGGTGCACGCGGCCGGGGATTCGTATAACGATATTGCCATGCTCAAAGCCGCCCAGCGCGGAGTGTTGTTTGATCCACCCGCCAATATCGTCAAAGAATTTCCCGGATTCAAGGTGGCCAAGAATTACAAACAGTTGTTGGCCGAGCTTGAGAGCCTGCTAACTTTTGGCTACGCGTAGGTCTAAAAAAATTCGTATTCTGTCTTGGAACGTCAACGGTCTTCGCGCCATTCTCAAAAAAGATTTTCTGGCTTGGTTTAAAAAAGAGTCGCCGGATATTCTTTGTCTTCAGGAAATCAAAGCGCTGGCCCAGCAGCTGCCTCCCGATGTGTTGCGATTTCCCGGTTATGACGTTCAAATCAATGCCGCCGTGCGTCCGGGTTACAGCGGGGTTGCGACTTTTTCGAAACAAACGCCTCTGTCGGTCAAAAAAGGATTTGGTTTTCAGCGCTTTGACAACGAAGGACGAATTCTTGAAACGGAATATCCCGAATTCACTTTGCTAAATATTTATTTTCCCAATGGAAAAAGCGGGGATGAACGCCTTAAATATAAAATGGATTTTTATGAGCAGGCGCTCGAGTATTTTTTGAAGTTAAGAAAAAAAGGCAAAAAACTGGTTATAAGCGGCGATGTCAATACGGCGCATCAGGCGATTGATTTGGCGCATCCCAAGGCAAATGAAAAAATTTCAGGTTTTCTGCCTATGGAACGAGAATGGATGGACCAATGGGTGTCCAAAGGTTTTATCGACACTTTCCGCGTTTTCCATCAGGAGGCCAATCAGTACTCTTGGTGGGACCAGCGCACACGCGCCCGCGAGAGAAATATCGGTTGGAGAATTGATTATCATTTCATATCCGAAGACCTGCGCCCCTGCCTGGACGAGGCGTTCATTATGGGGCAGGTGATGGGGTCGGATCATTGCCCCGTGGGGATTACCTTAAAGGTTATCTCGTAATCTATTTGTAACAATTTTGAAAATGTGTTGTCATGCGTTTCGAGTATCCTGTGGCAACATTTGGTTGACAGCGGGAAAACGAAGGAGTAGGTTAGAAATCTATTGAAAAGGAAGGAAAACCCATGGCAGCAATCCAAGAAGTGGCAAGAATTATCGGTTCCAACGGAGATAGGACAATGAAGGAAAGAGCGGTCAAGGAGTCGAGTTTAGCCAAAATTTTTGCTTCGAATGTGTTCAATGACAGGACGATGAAAGAAAGACTTCCCAAAGACACTTACCGGGCGCTGCGCGAGACCATCGATCGTGGAGCCATGCTCACATTGGATGTTGCCAACGTCGTGGCTAATGCCATGAAAGATTGGGCAATTGAAAAGGGCGCGACGCATTACACGCATTGGTTTCAACCGCTCACCAACCGAACCGCTGAAAAACATGATTCGTTTATTTCGCCGACGGCCGATGGTGGCGTGGTGATGGAGTTTTCAGGCAAACAATTGATTCAGGGAGAACCGGACGCTTCCTCGTTTCCCAGCGGCGGCCTGCGCACAACTTTTGAAGCGCGCGGTTACACGGCCTGGGATTGCACGTCACCGGCTTTTTTAAAAGAAGATGCCTCTGGCAACGTGACGCTTTGCATTCCGACGGCATTTTGTTCTTACACGGGCGAAGCGCTGGATAAGAAAACCCCACTTTTACGTTCCATGGAAGCGGTATCCAAACAAGCACTCCGCGTATTGCGCGCTTTGGGCAACAAAGTCGCGCATCGCGTGACCTCAACGGTTGGACCCGAGCAGGAGTATTTTCTGATCGATAAGAAATATTATGATCAACGTATCGACCTAATTGCTTCGGGACGCACGCTTTTTGGCGCGCCGGCGCCAAAAGGACAAGAGCTGGAAGACCAATACTTCGGCGCAATCAAGGACCGTATTTCCGCGTTCATGAAAGATTTGGATACGGAGCTGTGGAAAATGGGTGTGTTGGCCAAAACTAAGCACAACGAAGTGGCGCCGGCGCAGTATGAAATGGCGCCGATTTTCTCGACGACGAACATTGCCGCTGACCACAACCAGTTAGTGATGGAAACTATGCAAAAAGTAGCGCTGCGCCATGAGTTGGTTTGCCTGCTGCATGAAAAGCCATTTGCGGGTATCAATGGCTCCGGAAAGCACAACAATTGGTCTTTAGCAACAGATGATGGGGTGAATTTGCTTGAGCCGGGAAAAACTCCGCATGACAATGAGCAGTTTTTGGTATTCTTATCGGCTCTGATCATCGCCGTCGATCGACACGCCGATAAACTGAGAGCCGGCGCGGCCAATACCGGCAATGACCTGCGCTTAGGGGCTAACGAGGCGCCTCCGGCCATTATCTCCATTTTTATGGGAGAGGAGCTCACGGATATTTTGAATGCGCTTGGTAAAGGCAAGCAGGCTGCTTCCAAGGGTCAACACTTTTTGCATATCGGCGTGGATTCATTGCCGAAATTGCCAAAAGACAATACGGACCGAAACCGCACGTCGCCGTTTGCGTTCACCGGTAACAAGTTTGAATTCCGTATGGTGCCGTCTTCGGCATCGATTTCGGGCCCCAACACCGTGCTCAACACGATCGTGGCCGAAGCGCTGGATGAAATCGCCACGCGTCTGGAAAAAGCCAAGGACATCAACAAAGAGTGCTCGGCGATCATTCGCGATGCGGTGCAAAAGCACGGGCGTGTTATTTTTAACGGAAATAACTATTCCGACGAATGGGTCAAAGAGGCCAAGAAACGGGGCATTCCGAATATCCGGTCGACGGTGGATGCCTTGGCGGCCATGGCAACTCCCGAAGCGGAGAAATTGTTCTCCAAATACAAAGTACTGACCAAGGAAGAGCTTCATTCTCGCT
This sequence comes from uncultured Planctomycetia bacterium, assembly GCA_964628355.1. GTDB lineage: Bacteria > Omnitrophota > Gorgyraeia > 2-02-FULL-51-18 > 2-02-FULL-51-18 > CAZVNB01. Next base: position 59,518 of record CAZVNB010000029.1, read on the forward strand.
ACGAAATTTACCTCGAGCAGTACGCGAAGAACATCAATATCGAAGCGCTCGCTTCTGTGGACATGGTCCGCAAGCAGTTCATCCCAACCGTGATTCAGTACACCTCGCAATTGGCGCAGACTATTGGGAGCCTTAAGGCGATTTCGGCGCCCGCGACCGTGCAAAAGGAACTGTTGACCAAGATATCAGCGCTTTTGGACTCCGCGAATACCCAAGTGGCTGATCTTGAAACAATCACCAAGAAAGCTCAAGGCACGCACGAAGCCAAGCAGCGTGCCATTGTTTATCGCGATAAAGTGGTGCCCGCGATGAACGCTCTGCGGCAGGACATCGATGCGCTGGAAGGCTTGATTCCCAGCCAGCTGTGGCCGGTTCCGAACTACGCAGACATGCTGTTCAAGCTCTAAAATAGAAATAAATAAAGAAAACCCCGCCCATTCCAATGATTCGTCGCAACTTAAGTGCGCGGGGTTTTTTGCTTTCACTTTTTAAAACTCTTGAGTTATAATCCAGCAAGCTCTGCTAAGTTATGTTAAAACGATGAAAGGGGCCAATGGCCTATCGGTCGCTTTATAAATCCGATCACCTCACGGATCGGGAGCGAAAAAATATCATTCTTTTGGATGTCATCCGTAGAAATGGCCCCATCGCTAAAACCGATATCTCTCGCATCACGCAATTCAATATCGTCACCGTTTCCAATTACGTCGAACATTACATTGACCAGAAGTTAGTCGTTGAAAAGGGCCTGGATATTTCCAGCGGCGGTCGTCGCCCGGAATTGGTCGAGCTCAACTCCGATTGGGGAAACATCATTGGCGTAGAAATTGGCCCCACACATCTGATCGGAATTATTTCTAATCTAAGTCCTGCCATTATTCACAAAGTTAAAATAGTGCGTCCGTCGGGGCACATGGAAGTGGTGATCGCGGAAGCCGTGAAATTGGTTCGCCGCATTTTGCAGGAGTCAAAAATTCCTATCGAGAAAATCAAGGGGATCGGTCTTGGCGTGTGCGGCGTGATCGACCGGAGTGCGGGTACGATTCGGGACACCGATCCCTTGCGCGGAAAAACAGTCGGCAGTTTTGCAACGGCCAAGGGAATTTTGGAAAAAGAGTTCCGCATCCCGGTTTCGGTCGGAAACGACGCGTCCCTTGCAGCGCTTGCGGAAAAAAAACTCAGCCTTCGTATTGACGATGAAAACGTGCTCTATTTTTATTCGGATGTGGGCGGAGGCATCATTGTGAATAACGATCTTTTTTGGGGTTCCAGTTGGTCGGCCGGAGAAATTCAGCTGAATCTCGAGAATACCGAGGGACTTTCACTTGAACCTTGGGTGCAAACCACGGACTTTTTTCGCTCGGAGGGCTTGGACATGGGCTTGGCGCGGCGAGCCAAGGAGGCGGTGAAAAAAGATCCCAAGTCCAAATTATTGGAAATGGCGGGAAAGGAGCCTGAAAATATCGATGCCAGCGTCGTATTTGATGCGGCTAAGCGAGGCGATGCTCTGGCTATCAGTTTAGTGGGAGAGGCGGGCGCGCGATTGGGACTCAAGGTAGCTTACCTTACAAATTTTTTCAACCCCGAAGTGGTGGTGTTGGGCGGCGGGATGGAACGTGGAGGAGAAATCGTGCTGAACACGGTGCGCCGCGTGGTAAAACAATTGGCGATGGAAGAGGCTTCCGGCATTGTCAAGATTATTTTGTCGCGTTTGGGTGAGGACGCGGTGGCCTACGGCGCCGTCTGCCTGGTCACTCAGGAATTATTCGCGGAGGTATGATGGGAATGGTGATTTCAAAACGGCGCTTGCTGGATCAAGTCGAGCTGAACGATCACGAGAAGAAAAATCTGCAGATTTTGGATACGATCCGGAAAAAAGGCCCCATTTCGCGCGCTGAGATCTCGCGCTTAATCGGACTGAATATTGTGACCGTCACCAGCTATGTGGATCAATACATCAAAAAAGGCGTGATCGAAGAAGCCGGGATCGATGTTTCCAGTGGGGGCCGTAAGCCGACCCTGGTGGATTTGAATCCCAGCGTGGTGTACCTGATCGGCGTGGGGCTCAACATCGTAGACATGATAGCGGTTCTTTGTAATTTGAAAGGCGATATCGTTTACAGCGTGAAAAAAGAACGCCCCAATATGTCAGGCGAGGCGCTGGTTCACCAGATGGTAGACTTGGTGGAGGAGCTCATCGTAGCGTCGAAAGTAGACACCGAAAAAGTGCAGGGGATCGGTATCGGCATTCCGGGTATTTTCAACCGTGAAACCAGCTCCGTGCGTTGGCCCGCGGGTCTTTTAGAAGGAGATCTTTCGATCCGGGTTTCAATTCAAGGAATTTTCGAGGAAAAATTTCAGATTCCGACGCTGGTGGATAACGATGCCAATGCGGCCGTGTTTGGGGAAGATTGGTATGGAAAAGGTCTTGGCACACAACACGGAATTTATCTTTATTCTGACAACGGCTGCGGTTTTTTAATTAATGGACAGATTTACCGTGGAGCAACCGGTTGCGCCGGGGAGTGGCTGTTTGAAGAAGACCAGAACCCCCTCGGCACATCGATGCGCGTGTACAAATCCGGTCAGAAGAGCGCTGATCTTGGCATCACGCTCAGTGCGCAGCAGAGCCAAAAGGAAAACCCTTCTTCCAAAATTTATCAACTCGTAAAGCAGGACACCGAAAAAATCAATATTCTCACCGTGGTGATGGCCGCAGGAATGGGAGATGAGCTTGCCAATCGTATTTTGAAGGACGCCGGCAAGCGTTTGGGCCGCAAAGCGGCTCTGTTGGTGAATTTGTTCAATCCGGAAATTATTGTCGTCGGCGGGGGCGTGGAAGTGGCCGGTGCGCCTTTTTTGGATGCGCTGCGCGATACGGTCAAGCAGATTTCGATTCCCGAAGCAACGAGCAAGCTGCGCATTGTTCCTTCCTCACTGGGAGAAAACGGTGTTCCGGTCGGCGCTGCGGCGTTTGTTGCCCAAAATTATTTTATCAGCGTTTAGCCATGGAAAGCCGTCTCTGCCTATTCTGTAACGCAGCGTTTAGCCCGAATAAATATTCCCCAAGGCAAAAAATATGCTCTAACCCCGATTGCCAGAAAAAACGCCAGCTGGATAGCATGAAGATCTGGCGCAAAAAAAATCCGAATTATTTTAAGTACGACGAGTCCAAAGGCATGGAGTGGCTGGAACTTCAGAGAAAACGTTCGAAGTTGTGGCGTGGAAAAAATCCAGACAAGGTGCGATCGTACCGCCTGTCGCATAATCAAGAGTACCGGCAGTACATGCGCACTTACATGCGGCAATACCGTCAAAAAAAGAAAGGCCAATCGGCGCTTTCTTCCCCTTCTCCGGAGAGTCCCAGCTCTTCTTAAAATCATCGCGAACCTTTAAATATCCTGTGGGAGAAACCATGTTGCAACTTATTTTGAAAGTGCGCTCGGAGGTGTTGGAAGGCAATCCCATCGGTTATGAAGACGCGCTTGCGCTCACGGAGGTTGGGCGGTCCCTGATTCCTTATCTGGCCGCCGTGGCCAACGAAGTGCGAGAAAAATTTGTGGGCAATCAAATCGAATCCTGCGCGCTTTCAAACATCAAAAGCGGTAATTGCAGCGAGGATTGCAAGTTTTGCGCGCAGTCAGGACATTACAAAACGGATTCGCCCGTGTACCCGCAACTCGGTGTCGATGAAATCGTAGAGCAAGCCAAAGCAGCCCAAGCGATGGGGGCCAGTGAATTTTGCATGGTGTCCAGCGGTTGGGGCGCGACCAGCCAGAAGGAATTTTCTGTTGTTCTCGAGGCCGTGCAACGCATCAAAGCCGAAACGAATCTTTTTGTCGATTGCTCGCTGGGATTTCTTACAGGGGAACAAATGTCCCAATTGAAACAAGCCGGTCTTTTTCGCAACAATCACAATCTGGAGGCCTCGCGTGGCTATTTTGAAAAAATATGCACGACACATACCTATCAACAGCGTGTGGACCATGTGCAGATGGTCCGGCATTATGGGATTCATCCGTGCTCGGGCGGTATTTTCGGGATGGGCGAGAGTCCCAAGGATCGTGTGGACCTGGCGTTTGATTTAAAAAAATTGAATGCGGAGTGCGTACCGATCAACATTTTAAACCCGCGTCCCGGCACGCCGCTGGGTGATGTCGAACCCCTTTTGCCGTTGGAGGTCATTAAAACCATCGCGCTGTATCGTTTAATACTGCCTACGAGCACCATTAAAATAGCCGGCGGACGCGAAGTCAATCTGCGCGATTTACAAGCGATGGCAATGCAGGCAGGCGCCAACGGACTCATCCTTGGAAATTATCTCACCACCATGGGAAGAAACCCGTCGCGTGACATTGAAATGTTAAAAGACCTTGGTTTTGAGGTGGTTCAACCGGTATCCGTCCGCTGACGCATGGCTTTGACTTCTCTTTGGTCCGAGCTTGAATCGGATTTGGAGAGGCTTAAATCCCGTCATCTTTTTCGCGCTCTCCAAGAATTTTCACATCAAAGCAAAGCCGTCGATTTTTCTTCAAACGATTACTTGAATCTGTCACAACACCCCAAAGTCATTCAAAGCGCTTTGTTGGCGACCAAACGATGGGGGACCGGAAGCGGAGCTTCCCGGTCGTTATCCGGAAATTTGAAAATTCACGCGGAACTAGAAAAAAAAATCGCGCTATTCAAAAAAGAACAGACCGCCACGATTTTTTCTTCCGGCTATCTTGCAAATCTTGGGGTTTTGAGCTCATTGGCTAACGAGAAAGATCTTATTTTGATGGATCGTTTGAATCACGCAAGTTTGTTTGATGGCGCGCGCCTTTCAAAAGCAAAATGGCAAGTATATCCGCATCGAAATATGGCTCAACTTAAAAAACTTCTTTCGAGAGCCAGGCTATTTAGAAGAAAATTTGTCGTGACGGACGCCTATTTTAGCATGGACGGTACGGTGGCGCCGCTGGATGACTTGCTGGGTATTTGTGAACGTTACGGGGCAATTTTGATGGTCGATGAAGCGCATTCCACCGGTGTTTTTGGAAAGTCGGGCCGCGGGCTGACGGAGCAATTTGGTCTTGAAGGCAAAATTCCGGTGGTGATGGGGACTTTAAGCAAGGCCTTGGGGAGTGTGGGAGGTTTTGTCGTCGGAAGACGCGCGCTCAAAGAGACGCTTGTCAATTTTTGTCGCCCATTCATTTACACAACGGCGCCGTCTCCGGCGGCATCGGCCGCCTCCTTGCGCGCTTTGCAGCTTGTCGAAAAGGATAGTACTTTAAGAAAACGCCTTTGGGAGAATGTGAAATTTTTGCGCGAAGCTTTACAGACGGCTGGTTTTAAGCTAATGCATTCCCAAGGTCCCATTATTCCTATTTTGATAGGGGATGCGGCCAAAACAATCGCTCTGCGGGATGTTTTAAAAAAAGAAAATTTTATTGTTTCGGCGATTCGTCCGCCTACTGTACCCAAAGGAACTGATCGGTTGCGGCTTTCCGTCTCGGCTGCGCACACCCGTTTGCAGCTATTTTCATTCATGAGCGCTATGAAAAAAATAAAGGACAGGGTTTGATGAGTCGTGTCCATACGCGTCAACTAGTTGGATGGGATCGGCAAATGATCTGGCACCCCTTCACTCAAATGCAGGATTGGCAGAAAGATTCCGTGATCGTTATTGAACAAGGCAAAGGAAACTATTTGATAGACACGGAAGGCCGGCGCTACCTTGACGGTGTATCCTCTCTGTGGGCCAACGTGCATGGCCATCGCGTCAAGGAGATTGACCAGGCCGTCAAAAAACAGCTGGGCCGCATCGCGCACTCCACTTTTCTTGGGCTGTCGCACGAACCGGCAATACAACTTTCCCGGCGTTTATTGAAATGGGCGCCCAAGAATTTGAAACGTATTTTTTATTCCGACTCCGGGTCGGCTGCCGTGGAGGTTGCGCTCAAAATGGCGTACCAGTATTGGCAGCTGGAAGGCCAAAAAAAGAAAAAAACGTTTTTAAAATTGAAGAACGCCTATCATGGGGATACGCTGGGCGCTGTGAGCGTCGGTGGGATCGATCTTTTTCATGAAATTTTCAAGCCGCTTCTTTTTAAGGCTCCCCAGGCGGACGCCCCATATTTCTATCGCGATTCCTTCCGGGGATCCGAAAGCGAATACGCCCGTTATTGCGCGGAGAAAGTGGAAAAGATTTTAAAACGCCGGCATGAAAATATTTGTGCGTTGGTGGCGGAGCCGCTGATGCAAGGGGCGGCGGGAATGCTGGTTCAACCGGCCGGTTATATGAAGCGGCTGGGACGTCTGGCAAAAAAATACGGCGTTCTTTTTATCGCGGATGAAGTGGCGACCGGTTTTGGGCGCACGGGAAAAATGTTTGCCTGCGAACACGACGGCATCAAACCCGATTTTATGTGTTTGGCTAAGGGAATTACCGGAGGGTACCTGCCGCTTTCAGCTACGCTGGTCACGGAAGAAATTTATAACGCTTTTTTGGGCGATTACGGCCAGTTCAAAGCCTTTTTTCATGGGCACACGTATTCGGCCAATCCTTTGGCTTGTGCCGCGGCATTGGCTAACCTCGATATTTTTGAGAAAAAAAATGTCTTGGGAGCGCTTGTGCCAAAGATCGAATTTTTAAAACATGAGCTTTGGAAGATCAAGCGCTTGCCGCATGTAGGTGACGTGCGCCAGGCCGGTTTTATGGTGGGAATTGAGCTGGTGAAAGATTTGCGGACAAAAGCGTCTTACCCGCTAGAGGAAAAACATGGGATTCGAGTCGCGAGGATGGCCCGTCAACAGGGAGTAATGATTCGCCCGCTCGGAAACGTGGTGGTGTTGATGCCGCCACTTTCAATCACGAAAAGTGAAATCGCGACTCTGTGTCACGTGGTGCATAAATGTATCGTGAAGGTAACGGAGTTAGAAGCGGGAAAATGATCTCTATTTTTATCGCAGGAACGGATACGGGTGTCGGCAAGACCGTGGTGGCGGGTGCTTTGGCTGCGGCACTTCGTTTAAAAGGCCATCGCGTGGGCGTCATGAAACCCGTGGCGTGCGGAAGTTGGCAGGACAGTCATTTTTTGAGAAGATGCGCGGGCGTTGAGGATTCTTTGGAACTCATCACCCCGATTTACTTAAAACAGCCGCTTGCGCCGAATGTCGCGGCCAGGCTTGAAAAGAAAAAAATTAATCTTTCGGCAATTTTTAAGGCGCATGCAAAGTTGCGTAAGAAATATGACCTACTGATTATTGAGGCGTGCGGGGGTTTGCTTGTGCCACTCACAAATAATTTTTTTGTTATCGATCTCATCCCCAAACTAAAAAGTCAATGTATTCTCGTTTCCCGATCGGGCTTGGGAGCGATCAACCACACTCTTTTGAGTCTCGAAGCGTTGCAAAAAAGAAATATCAAGCCCGCGGGCATTGTTTTTAACCGGTTATCCGCAGGGCCGCTGACGGAGGCGGAAAAAACCAATCCTAAAGTTATCAACGACATCGCTGGCGTGAAATCGTTGGGAATGTTTCCTTTCATGAAAATGACTTGCCAAACTGCTTGCCTGGGCAAGGCGTTTTTGAAACATATAGATTTGCATAAAGTTGTGTGATAAATTGATGGCTCAATAGAAAAAAATAAAGAATGACACTTTTGCAAGAACCAGAAACCCTAAAAAAAACACCGCTTTACGACCGTCACCGGTTGCTTCAGGGAAAAATCATCAACTTCGGCGGATGGGCTTTGCCCGTTTATTACACCGGCATCATCGCCGAACACCAATGGGTGCGCCAGTCCTGCGGATTTTTCGACGTTTCCCATTTGGGGGAAATTCACGTGAAAGGACCGGGAGCGTTTGATTTTCTTCAATACCGGTTGACCAATGACTTGCGAAAAGCTCAAAACGGACGGATTCTTTACACGCTGTTATGCAACGAGCAGGGTGGGACGCTGGATGATATTTTGACCTACCAGGAAGCGCCCGATGATTTCTATCTGATTGTCAACGCCTCCAGCATACAGAAAGACCTGCAAGCGTTGCGACGCTATGCGCCTGTTTCGGTGTTAATCGACGACCATAGTCAGGAGACCACCTGCATCGCCGTTCAAGGCCCAAAATCTGAAATGCTTCTCGAAAATTTGTTTGGATTCTGCTTGAAAGACATGGTTTATTATTCTTTTAAAGAAGAACAGTTTTTAAATCAGCCGGTGTGGGTTTCCAGAACCGGTTACACGGGAGAAGACGGTTTTGAAATTTTTTCGAAGAATGCCTTGGCGGGGCAGATTTGGGACCGGCTTTCCGAGGGCGGAAAAAAACAAGGTGCTCTGCCGGCAGGTTTAGGCGCGCGCAACACCTTGAGACTGGAAGCGGGCAATGTTTTGTATGGTCATGAGCTGGATGAGGCAACAACACCGCTGGAGGCCGGTCTTGGATTTGCCGTTTCGTTTAGCAAGGGCGATTTTGTGGGACGCCAAGCGCTTTTGGTTCAAAAAGAATCAGGCCTCCAAAAACGCTTGGTGGGTTTTAAAATGACGGACAAATCGGTGGCGCGTGAGAATTATCCGGTTTTGAAAGAAGCAAAGAAAATCGGCATCGTTACCAGCGGTTCCTATGCGCCTAGCGTCGGCGGGAATATCGGGATGGCGTATGTGGCCCAGGGCAACGAGAATTTAGGAAATACATTGGATATTGAAATTCATGGGAAGTTAATGAAGGCCAAAATCGTCCAACGGCCGTTTATCCCGCCCAAACACAAAAAATAATATCATTTAAGAACAATAGGAGCCTTTATGATAGATACCTCGAAGCTTAAGTACACACAAACGCATGAATGGGTGAATGTGAGCGGTAAAGTCGCCACGGTCGGCATCACGGATCACGCGCAGAAGGAAATTTCGGACGTGGTGTTCGTGGAATTTCCGAAAATCGGCCACCAGATCAAGAAAAAGGAAAGTGTGATGGTGATTGAGTCGGTAAAAGCGGCGTTTGACATTTACTCTCCGGTGTCCGGAAAGATCACAGAGGTAAATGAAAAACTTAAAACCAAGCCCGAAACTGTGAATCGCTCGCCCTATGGCGAGGGGTGGCTTTATAAAATTGAGTGTTCCGATCTGGCCGAGTACCAAATGCTCTTGACCGAAGAACAGTATAAAAACGCCGCTGGCCACGCGCATAACTGAAATTCATTTATGCAATATATCTCCAATACTGAACAAGACAAAAAAGAGATGCTCAAGGTCATCGGCGTGACTTCGTTCGAAAGTTTGATCCAGGCGGTGCCGCATCGCTTGCGACAATTTCACATGGACATTCCCCAGGGCGTGTCCGAGCTCGAGCTGTTTAGAGAGCTTGTCGAAATAGGCAAGTCCAACCATCATTTTCATGACTACGCCTCGTTTCTCGGCGCCGGAAATTATGATCATTTCATCCCCACCGTCGTGAACCATCTGGCGCATCGCGGGGAGTTTATCACGTCCTACACGCCTTACCAGGGAGAGGCCAGTCAGGGGACACTTCAGTTTATTTACGAATACCAGAGTCTGATCTGTGAGTTGACGGGCATGGATTATTCCAATGCTTCGATGTATGACGGCGCTTCCAGTCTTGCCGAGGCCGCACTTTTGGCGCTTCGTTTCACCGGCCGGAAAAAAATATTAATTCCCGTGACGGTGCATCCCGAATATCGCATGGTCACCAAAACCTACACCTCTTCACTGGATTGCGAAATAATCGAAATTCCCATGAAAGACGGTGTGGTGGACATGACAAAGATAAAGGCTGCCATCGGACCGAATGTCGCGGCCGTGATAACTCAACAGCCTAATTTTTTCGGCAATCTTGAAAATGTTCAGCAGCTTTCAAATATGGCTCATGAGGCGGGCGCTCTTTTTATTGCCTGTGTGAATCCGATTTCGCTGGGCGTGCTGATTGCGCCGGGAGAATATAACGCGGATATCGCCGTGGGCGAGGGCCAACCCCTGGGCAATCCTGTTTCTTTCGGAGGACCCCATTTTGGATTTTTCACGGTGAAAGCTGAATTACTCCGAAAAATTCCGGGCCGCATCGCCGGTATGACCGTGGATAAAAAAGGACGGCGATCTTTTGTGCTGACGCTGCAGGCCCGCGAGCAGCACATCCGCCGCGAAAAAGCCACGTCCAATATTTGCACCAACCATTCGCTGTGTGCGCTCAAAGGCGCCATTTATCTTTCCATGCTCGGCCAAAAGGGTCTGAGGAAACTTTCGCTGATCAATCTGCAAAAAGCGCACCAAGCCAGAAGACGGCTGCTCGAGATTTCCGGAGTCAGCGCTTTTGCCGAGCAGCCTTTTTTTAATGAGTTCGCGCTAAAAATAGACTGCGATTCACAAAACCTCAAGGAAAGTCTGCGCCGGAAGAAAATTCTGGGGCCACTGGGGCTTGTCGATTTTTACCCCGAGCTCGGGGGCGTGTATCTTTTTGCGGTGACGGAAAATCGAACGGATGAAGAAGTAGAGCGCTTGACCGCGGCGATCACGGACGCCATGCGATGAGCGAGCTTATATTCGAAAAACATTCTCGCAACGAGGCATCCTGGTTACCGGAGCTTTCCGCCAGTGAGGAAAAGTTGATGGAGGCCATTCCGCCGAATTTTCGAAGAAAGAAACAACCGTTACTGCCTTCTTTGTCTGAACTGGATGTGGTGAGGCATTTCACGACTCTTTCTCAAAAAAATTATTGCGTGGACACGCATTTTTATCCCTTGGGTTCCTGCACGATGAAATACAACCCCAAGGCGCTGGACGCCATCGCGAAGTTTTCTTCTTTTTCATTGATCCATCCGTACCAGGAAGCCGACCAGGCGCAAGGCGCTCTCAAAGTGCTTTATGAAACCCAGCGCTATCTGTCCGAGCTTGCGGGAATGCATGAGTTTACGTTGCAACCGGCCGCAGGAGCCCACGGCGAACTTTGCGGACTTTTGATCGTGAATGCGTACCACCGCTCGAAAAAAACAAAAAAAACGAAGGTGCTGATTCCGGATTCTGCGCACGGCACCAATCCTGCCACGGCAGCGCTGTGCGGATACGAAGTGGTGCAGGTGCGCACGAATGAAAAGGGTCATGTGGATTTTGCGGATTTAAAATCCAAGTTAAACACCGACGTGGCCTGCCTCATGATGACCAACCCCAATACGCTGGGTCTTTTCGAAGAAGAAATTCTTGAAATCGCCCAGGCCGTGCACGCGGTTGACGGCCTTGTTTATTATGATGGCGCCAACATGAACGCACTTTTGGGAATTTGCCGGCCAGGCGATATGGGATTTGACGTGGTGCATATCAATCTCCACAAAACATTTGCGGTTCCGCATGGTTCTGGCGGCCCCGGCTCTGGACCGGTGGGCGTGAAAAAAAATCTTGTGAAGTATTTGCCGCACCCAAGAATTTTGAAAGAAGGCAGCCGGTATCTTTTTGAAAAAAATGCGCCGGAGTCTATCGGCAAGCTCCGCGCATACCATGGGAATTTTGGTGCCATCATCCGTTCCTACGCGTATATCAAGGCGCTGGGCAGCGAGGGCTTAAGACAAGTGTCAGAAAATGCCATTTTGAATGCCAATTATCTTCGGACACGCCTTCTTGGCATTTACGAAGTGCCTTACGGCGGTTATTGCATGCACGAATTTGTGATGTCCACCGTCCGGCAGAAGGCAAAAGGCGTGCGGGCGTTGGACATTGCCAAGCGCCTACTTGATTTCGGCGTGCACGCGCCAACCATTTATTTCCCGCTCATCGTCGATGAAGCCATGATGGTAGAACCCACAGAAACCGAATCCAAGGAAACGCTGGATGAATTTGTGCGGATTCTCGAGACTATCGAAAAAGAAATTAACGAGAACCCCCAAAAAGTGCTGGACGCTCCGCACCAAACACCGGTAAGCCGTATCGATGAAGTTCTTGCCGCGCGCCAACCCAACCTGAGATACAAAGAAACCCCAGTAATTTAAGTCCGTGCATACGTTGCGCTTGATTATTGATAAACCCCGCCCCGCCACGCTCCAGATGGCTATTGATGAATATCTGATGAATTCCCAACGTGCCGAAGACGCGCAGCCGACCGTGCGTTTTTATTCGTGGCCCAAGTCTTCGATTTCCATCGGATATTTTCAAAAAGTCGAAGAGGCCGTGCAAAAATATGACACGAAAAAAAAGAGCATTTCGGTGGTTCGCAGAATTTCAGGGGGAGGCACAGTGGAGCATGGCGAAGACCTGACCTTTTGCCTGGCAATCAAAACCATCAACCCTTTTTTCCCCTCGGATGTGAAAAACGCTTATCTGGGAATCAACGAGGCGGTTCGCGTGGGTTTGAAAGAACTTTATCCCAAACTAGATTATACCGATTGCCGTACGGTGCCAACGGGCAAGCGCCAGTCGGGCGGTAGAATCTGTTTTGAGGCGCCAGCCTGTTACGACTTGATGTTGGGCGGAAAAAAAATATTGGGCGCCAGCCAAAGACGAATCGAAAAAAATCTTTTGCATCAATCGACGATGTTTTTGAAAGAAAATCCAGCCAAGATTATCCAAGGAATTTTAAATGGTTTTGAATCTTTATGGAAAGTGAACTTTGAAAAAAAACCGCTCAGCGAAGAAGAATTGACGCAAGCAAGACAGTTGGAGCGTAAACGCTACGGCTCGAAAGAATGGGCAAATCCTACGGTATGAATTATCCAAACTCGGTTACCGGCACCCTTACTTATGCCCTTACACATCTAGTTGGCAGGACACTTTTTTCTTTTAAGAAAGACAAGAATATGCAAGTGCAGTTTCTTGGTAACTAATTTCATCTCCTTGTGTGCCCTCCACTGATTAGGGCATGTGCGTCCTATTTTTTCTTGTCTTTCTTAAATGAAAAATTTGTCCTGCCAACTTATTCTATATGGTCTGTTATTCAATTA
>CAZVNB010000030.1:0-36982 GCA_964628355.1 uncultured Planctomycetia bacterium
ATCCTTTGAAAATGATAAGAAACAGCAAGAAGCCATGAAACGTTTTCTGCTGTTTGTTGAATCCAAAGATTATAAGAATAAAGTTGTCCCATTGGCTGAATTGAAAGATATTGCAATGAATGCTCAGGGCCACGATTATCCAGCCGTAGACATTGCTAGATTTTTTACCGCTGTTAAAAATTCAATGAATACCGAGCTAGCTGCTGGAGAACTGGCCTTACAGCAATTCTTGTTGGCTAACGGCATAATTACTGAATCGCCGGATGGATCCGGTTATGCTGCGCCAAAAAATGTGGTTGTGCTCAGTTCGACGTTGGAGACCTTGCGTACACGCGGCGAAGGTTATCTCAGGGCAACAATCAAACATGAATTCCTCGGTCACGGCCTTTATTTCTCTAATGAAGACTTCAGAAACAAGATAAATATTTTGTGGAATAGTTTTACTCCCCAACAGCAAGAAGGGTTGAAGGATCTGATCCAAGCGGCTGGTTACGATGTTTCAGCGAATCCCAACGATAAAGCCAAACATGAATTACTATTGACCGAAATACACGCCTTCGGTCGCAATCTTAGAGATTTCATGGCGGATATTAAGCGTATTGATGAAGCCAAAAAACAAGCTATTTTTGCCAAATTGGGAGCTGATTTCCTGTCTGGCTTACAAGAAAGTCTCTTAAAACTAGAGGGTGAAATAGGGAATGATTCAAAACTTCAAGTGGTTGTCACAACTGCTTCTGTGGCAAATCCCCCTGCCGAATCGAATCTTACAGACGCCGAAGTCAACGCGGCTGTCGAGCAGATCCTGCGTGCCTCAGGATACTCCGAGAGCGACATTAAAGGTGCGAGTGTTTCGCTTATCGGTCAAGGTGTCGATGCCAAGGCGTTTCTGATTGCTGCGCCATCCGGCAAGACAGAGGTTATAAAACAAATTGAGCCGTCTAGCGAAAAGACAGTTAGTGATGCCCCAGAATTATTGAAAAATGTTATGGGTGAAGTAGCACCATTTACCATACAGCCAAAGATTGATAATCGTTTGTATGTGAGACAGAATACGGGCATCACCTTGGTGGATCGCTTAGAAACAGCTACGGTAGATGAAGCTGGAAGATTAGTCGCCGCCGCCATTCAACATATTGAAATTCTCGAAACAAACAATGTGACTTACCGCGATAGCGGAGCCAGTGCCACCATGATCGACGATATAGGCACTGTCGGAAGCGACAAAGTGGTCAGCTTTGATTTTGCAAATCTTGTGCGCAAGGCCGATGGACAGTCTTCCATGCCGCGTTTGGCAGGAGACATTGAAAAATCCAACAAAATTTCACCTGAGGTCAAAGCGGCTGCCAAGTCCCTGTTTGACCAGTATTTTTCCGACAAACAAGGCGCTCGCCTTTCCGAAGAAAGTCGGTTCAAGCCCGTTGTTATCGCGATCCAGGGTGAGAGAACAGTTTCGCAAGCCCTAGCAGCGATTTCTCATAGTGTGGCAGTTTCCGGCACGCTTTCCGATCCTCAATGGAAGGATTTCAATAAGAAATTAGACGTTCTTGCCGAAGGTTCGAACCTGACGGATTTTACGGCTTTAAATGAGACGGCTGAGACGATCCGCGAAATTCGGCCGGTGATGTTGGCGGCCTCGCTTAGGGCGGATGTCAAAAACTTGAACCCGAGTTTCATGCAAAGTTCACAACAAGTCGCTCGTATCTCGCAAATGCTATTGGCTCGTTCGGCTCAAGATTTGACGAATCTGACACCGGAAATGGCCAATGTGTCCGACCGCGCGCTGACTATTTTACGTGCGGTGCGTTCCAGTGTAGGGATGACGGATTTTCTTGGAAGCTTGTTCGGTGAAAAAGTCGCGATCGCGGAGGTTCTGGACATTTCCGGGATGAGCGGAAGCTTGATGCAGATACTTGAGAATAAACAGTTAACGCCGCTTCTTGAGAAAATCGTGCAAGATAAAGATGACAAAAAAGCCCTTGAAGTTCTTCAAATCATCACTGAAATTTCTGATCGCTTGGCAGGCCGGCTGGATTCCAATCTCTGGAAAGTCGAAGCCTCCAAGCGCGTGGCCTCCACCAAGGTCTTTATGCAAAGCGTTACACGTTTCCTCAACGGGGTGGTATCCAATATGCTTCCGAATGCCGACGTGAATCCGAATGCCCCCGTTTTGAGCCAGACGCTCAAACAAGCTTTGGAACGCGTCATCCAAAATAAAAAAGCATGGAACAGCCACAGCCAGCAGCAACGAGCGTATTTGATGCTCGCCGTTGAAAGCGCGTGGGCTTTTGAAGGTCCCGAACTTCGCAACCGCGCCCTTTCCGCAAACGCCAAGCAGGAAATCCAATCGACTGCCGAAACCCTTGCGCAGATGTCTGATGCTCAAATCTCAAAGGGGAACACCGAAGACGCCGCGTATTTGTTGATAGCCTCACTTAGAATCGCATTCAAGCCAGAACCCATCAAAGTCAAGCTGGCCACCCTTGTCAATAGCGGCAAGCTCAGCCCGAGTGTCAGTGCAATAATCAGAAAAGAAACGGAGCTTGGCAAACTTCTTTCCGATAAGACAGAGGCAAACAATCAAGGCGCTCGTTTGGCCAGCAATAAACCCGCACAAAAAATGGCGACGCCTTCCACCGAAAAATTACCGACTGTAGCCGGAGTGAATTTGACGGCTATGTTTCATGCAAACACGCTGGGAAATCAATTTGCAGTCGCGGCGTTACCGGCCGGTCAGTCCGAACAATTAGAGCCTATTCTCGCGCAAGTGGGGCTTGATTTGAAAACGGTGTACAGTGATTTTATGGAATCAACCACGCGTGGCCGCATGAATGAAGCAACTTACTTCGAGGGCGTGCGCGGGAAAGTGGCGCGCAAATTGCAGGAAAAACAGGGCGCGACGGATGTTGAGCGCTCAGCCATAGAAATCGTCGAGCGAGTGCGCGAAGTGATATTTATTACGGGCATGAATTATCAGCTCAAGCAAATTGAAGGCTCCGATGACAGCGTGCGTTTGCTGGATTACAATTTGATTTCCGACGAAAACGGGTTGATCAAACCTCAAATGGTTCGCGTGCTTGCCGGTGTGTCCGCGGGACTCAAAGGCCGCTTGACCGTGATGATTCCCGGTAAAGGGGTAGAACAGGACTCCCTTAGCCATCTGAATAACATGGGCATCAAAGTTATCAAAGCTGATTCCTTCCAAGACATCATGGCCGCATTCCCGTATAACCATAACATCGGCATCACGGCCAGTTCCGCCAACGAGGAAAAAGTGAAGGCACTGGCGTCGCAAATACATCTTGACCCCAAGAAGAAAGTGCAGGTTTTGACGTTTGCCGAACCAGAAACCACCGGGATCGCGTCCATTTACCTGCCATTCGCTAGCGCAAGGTTAGCGGAAGGCCGTCAGTTCTTGTTGGTGAATGTGCACCGCTCCATGTACGAGCTATTCAAGAAAGAGTACGGGAAGGAATCCGTGCACTTCATTCAGAGAGCATGGCAGTATTTGAAAGACCTGGCCATGAGTGTTGCGGCCAGCGCAGTCTCGGCCTAAATTATTCGTCACAATCCTTTTTGTTGTCTATTCCAACCCAATTGTTTCTTTACAAGGTGCTCGGCATGAGGCTACACTATTGCAGAGGTAAGCGATATTTATGAAAACTCGTGAAGAAATTATACGAGAAACTATTTTCCGTCAAGCCATCTATGTCCAGGGATTATAAGGATTATTTAAAAAAATGACCTGGGACTCATACCTTATTTTAAAAGTTGCGGGCATTGTCGTGTTCGTGTTCGCGGGCGGTTTGTCCGCCTCTGGAAATCTTTCCCTCAGTCGCGCAAAAACCTATTTCATTAATGCGGTAGCTGTCTTGGTAGGTTTTGCTTGTAGCCGACTGTGGTATATCGTGCAGCATTATTTTGGGAGCGAACCGTATAAAATAAAGGACTTTTTAACGACTTGGAACGACTCAGGCGCCGTGTTGTACGGTTGGGTTATAGGCGGAACGCTTGCGCTGCTTTTTTTGACGCGTTTTTTTAAAATCCCTACCGTTCGGTATCTGGATTGTGTTTTGCCGTGGCTTTTAGTGGCTCAATTCTTGAACCGCATGGGATGCTTCGATGCGGGATGTTGTTATGGCAAACCGACGCAGTTTTTTTTCTCGGTGCGTAGTGAAATCGCGCAAGCCAATGTGCATCCGGTGCAGCTGTACGAAGCTGTTTACGATCTTTTGCTTTTTTGGTTTATCCGCACACGTCCCAAGCGACTCGGGCTTCCGACTTTTCTTTATTTTATAGGGTATCCCTCCGCGCGTTTTTTTCTAGAATTTCTGCGCGGCGACAATCAGCCCGCTTTTCTTTTTCTCACCGTGCCTCAAATCACAAGCATCCTGCTTTTGGCCTTGATTTGGCGGCTTCATTCCACCGGAAAATTACCCGTTCAATAGAATTAGAGAATATTTAGTGCAAAAATTGGGGGGGGGCAGATTGACAACAAATGTACATTAATGTACACTTATGTACATAAGGAGACTCAAGAATGACAAAGACCACCTTTACCGAATTCAGGAAACACGCAAAAGCCTATTTTGACTCCGTCGAAAAGGGCGAGACCATCCGCGTTATACGGCACGGCAAGGTCATCGCCGAAATCACGCCTCCCAACGAGCACCGGAATGAAAAGTCCTGGAAAAAACCCGGGCTTAAGCTCGTCGTTCCGGGCGTGTCGTTGACCAAAGCGTTGCTTGCCGATAGGGCGGACCAGCGATTTTGAAACTTTATTTCGACTCCTCCGCGCTTACCAAACGTTACATATCCGAAAAAGGCAGTGATCAAGTCGATCGACTGTTCCTAGAAGCGGACGCTATCGTGATTAGCAGTATCGGACTTGCGGAGATCATCTCCGCCTTTTCGAGGCTTCGTCGGGAGAAGAAACTGAATGCAGTTTCTTATCAAAAATGCAAGAGAGCCGTTATAAAGGACTTTGCTGCATTTGAAATGTGTCAATTGTCGCCCGAAGTATTGAGAACAACTATTCATGTTTTGGAACGCAGCCAGTTGCGAGCGGTTGATGCTCTACACGTGGCATCGGCGATCAATACCAAAGTGTCTAGATTTGTTTCAAGCGATGCCAAGCAGATCCTTGCGGCCAAAAAATTCAATTTGACCGTAGATTCGGTCTAGTGCGCATCTCAGTAAGTGCCTATGTTATAATCGGGCTGGGTAAAGGGTGCAATGACGTTTTAGGTTAAAAGGAGCTTAAAGAATGTCCGGACATTCCAAATGGGCGACGATCAAACATAAGAAGGGCGCGCTGGACGCCAAACGCGGCGCTCTATTCACGAAGATTATCAAAGAGCTGACCGTGGCTGCAAAAAACGGTGGCGGCAACCCCGAAGCCAATCCGCGTCTTCGCGCTGTGCTGCAAAAAGCCAAAGAAGCCAATATGCCGGCGGACAACATTGACCGCGCGATTAAAAAAGGAACAGGCGAGCTTCCGGGCGTCATTTACGAAGAGATCTCTTACGAGGGGTACGGACCATCCGGTGTTGCCATCCTGATCGAAGTGCTTACGGACAACAAGAATCGCACCACGGCCGAAATTCGCAATATTCTCGAAAAAAAAGGCGGCAATATGTCCGGCGCCGGATCAGTGGCCTGGCAGTTTCATAAAAAAGGGTTTATTGTCGTAAAAAAAGAGACTGCGGATGAAGACAAGTTAATGTCGATCGTGCTGGATGCGGGCGCCTCGGATTTCAATGTGAGCGGCGATTCGTACGAGATCAGCACCGAACCGCCCGATTTTGAAAATGTCAAAAAAGCGGTGGTGGATGCCGGCATTAAAACCGAAAGTGCGGAGGTTACAAAAATTCCTTCCGCTCTGGTAAAAGTGGCCGACGCAAACCAAGCAAGGTCTGTCATGGGATTGATCGAGGCATTGGAAGAGCATGACGACGTGCAGAACGTGTACGCGAATTTTGACATCCCGGATGAGATTTTTCAGGAGCTTTCGAAATAAATTTTGCGAATCCTTGGTGTAGACCCAGGTCTTAGGGTCACGGGCTATGGCGTGATTTCCTGTTTTACCAAAGCGCTTGGTACGCGTCCTGAGCTTGTGGAGGCAGGAATTGTTCGCACGCGCCAAAGGGAGGGGATCGCCGGGCGCTTAGCTGAAATTTATCAGTCCCTTTCCGAGGTGATCGCGGAACTTAAGCCCGACGTGCTTGTCATCGAGAGACTGTACGCGCATTACAAGCATCCGGCCACCGCGATTTTGATGGGTCATGCTCGTGGGGTGGTTTGTTTATTGAGTGGGGTTCACCATGTTCCTTTGGCAAGCATCGCCTCCACACAGGTCAAAAAATCCGTGACAGGTCACGGTCACGCCGGCAAACTGCAAGTGCAACGCATGGTGCAGCATGTGCTGTGTTTAAAAGCGCTGCCGTCTCCGCCGGACGTGGCGGATGCGCTGGCCATAGCCATCACCTATGCGTCACAATTCAAAGGAAAAAAACAATGATTTGCCGGTTGACCGGAACCCTAGAACATATTTTTGAGAATACGCTTACTTTGAACGTCGGTGGCATATCCTATGAAATTTTTATTCCTACTTCCGTCATGAAGAATCTCGGTCCTACTCTCGAAAAAAAAACAGAAATCGCGTTGGTCACGTACCATTACTATCAATCCGACCCCTCCAAGAGCATTCCTATCTTGATCGGATTCTCCAATCGTATCGAAAAAGAATTTTTTGAAAAATTCATCACCGTTTCCGGTGTAGGTCCCAAGGCGGCGGTGAAGGCGCTCAAGCCCCCGATTCCGCAAATTGCGGCGGCCATCGATGCGGGGGATATTTCTTTTTTAAAATCGCTTCCAGGCATCGGCGAACAAAAAGCAAAAGAAATCATTGCAAAGCTGCAGGGAAAAATGGGAAAATTTGGTTTGATGCGTTCGGAAAAAAATAGCGGCAACGGCTCTCATGTCGCCGAAGCTGCCCCGTCCTCCACCATCCAGGCCGAAGCGCTTGAAATTCTGATTCAGCTTCAATATAAAAAAGAAGAAGCTAGGGAGATGGTGCAAAAGGCCTTGAGTCGAAAACCCGACGCGGGCAGCGCCGAAGAAATATTGAACGAAGTTTACCGGCAGAAAAAAGAAAAATCATGAATCCAAAAAAAACTTCAGGCAGACAGAAACTCAGCTTCGAGCCGATCGAGCGCGAAAAGCTCGTTCAAGTGGAGGCCGCCGACGTCGAGGGAGTCGTCGAGATTTCGCTGCGGCCTTCGCGCATCGATGATTTTGTGGGACAGGAGCGCATCAAAGACAATTTGCGCATCGCCCTTCAAGCCGCCAAAAAAAGAAAAGAATCGCTCGAACACATTCTTTTGTCCGGACCTCCGGGTCTGGGTAAAACTTCTCTGGCGCACATCGTCGCCCATGAGATGGGCTGTAAAATCATTGCCACCAGTGGTCCGGCCATCGAGCGCGCGGGCGATCTCATCGGCATCCTGACGAACCTCGAAGAAGGAGACATTATTTTCATAGACGAAATTCACCGTTTATCCAAAGTAGTGGAAGAATTTATTTATCCCGCTATGGAAGACTACAAAATTGATTTTGTGGTGGATAAAGGACCCTACGCCAAGACCATCAAGTTTGCGCTGAAACATTTTACGTTGATCGGCGCCACGACCCGACAGGGACTTTTGAGTTCTCCGCTTCGCGACCGATTCGGACTCTCATTTCACCTTGATTTTTATGAGCCGGAAGATTTAATGACCATCATTCTTCGCTCGGCCAATATTTTGTCGATTGGCGTGGCCCGTGAGGCGGCCATGGAACTGGCCAAGCGTTCGCGTGGCACGCCGCGCATCGCTAACCGCCTCCTGCGCCGCGTCCGTGACTACGCGCAGGTGAAAGCGCATCCGGAAATCACGCTTGCAACGGTGCATCAAGCGCTCGAAGGACACGCCATCGACGCCTCAGGCCTGGATGCGCTGGACCGCAAAGTGCTTCGGACTTTGATTCAAGCGTATGGCGGAGGGCCGGCGGGCATTGAATCACTGGCAGCCACACTCAATGAAGAAGTCGACACGCTGGCGGATGTGGTGGAGCCTTTTCTTTTGAAAAGCGGATATTTAAAACGGACTTCCCGCGGGCGCGAAGCGACGATGCTTGCGTATCAACATTTGAATCTTTCGAAAAATGCCGACAAAAACTCTGGCGATCTTTTTTGAGCCCTAACGGTCTGTTGGAAAAGTCTCATCTGCTGCGTTGCTCAGTCGTTCGCTTGTGCGACGCTATTCCCATAGCGCCTCCGCGCTCACTTCCTCGCGCCTTGCATCTGAGGTTTTTCCAACAGACCGTTAAAGTTTTGGCTTGCTGTCTGTTGGTGCTCATTGGCACCGGCGCGGCGGCAAACCCTTCCCAAAAAAATTTCCCCCCCATTCGCGTTCTTGTTGCCGAAAACCGCACCTATCTGGGCATCACTGTAAAAGGAGCCTATGTGATCCGTCTTCTGCCGTCCTTGCAATTAGTCAAAGAAGGAAAAAATATTCAAGGGACTCGTTTGATACCGACGGTAAACGGATTTCGGCTGGGCGCTGAAGAATGGGCGTGCCGGGGAATTTTAATCCAGCCGGTTCGGGACAGAGATCTGTATCTCGACGATTCGCGTTTTCGTGGCACGATCAGTATTTGGAAAGCAAAAAACAGGCTGATGTTTGCGATCAATAAACTCGACATCGAAAAATACCTGTATGGAGTGCTTCATCATGAGGTAGCGCCTTGGTGGCCGATGGAGGCGCTCAAGGCGCAAGCCGTTGCTGCGCGCACGTACGCGACCTATCAGGCGCAGGTCAGCAAGGCCAACGAATATGACGTGAAAAGCAGCACGAGTTCCCAAGTGTACGGTGGCAGCACCACCGAACGTTACCGCAGCAAAAAAGCGGTGGATCGCACGGCGGGGCAAATATTGACTTATGAAGGCAAGGTATTCCCGGGCTATTTTCACGCCACTTGTGCCGGTGTGACGGCGGGCGCCGATGAGCTTTGGGATATTCACCTGCCTCCGATTGCCGGCGGCGCCAAATGCAATTATTGCCGTATCTCACCGCATTATTACTGGCAGGCGAAAGTGCCTCTATCGGTGATCGAAGAAAAGCTCAAAACTAACAATCGTCCCATTGGGCAAATCCTCAAGCTTGAACCGATCACGCAAACTCCTTCGGGTCGCGTCGGCAGTCTCAAAATCACCGGCACGTTGCAGGAAACGGTGATTGCGGCGAAAGATTTTCGTGTTTGGGTCGGAGGCGATACCATGAAAAGCACTACGTTTGTCGTGGAAATCAAAGAAGACTTTGCCGAATTTCATGGCAAGGGATGGGGACACGGCGTGGGTCTTTGTCAGTGGGGTGCGCTCGGGCAGTCGCTTTTAGGACGAACCTATCAGGATATTCTCAAATTTTATTATCCCGGGGCTGTCATTACCAGCGACGCTTTACTGCGTTCCTAATCATGAATCTTGTCGATTTCGATTACCCGCTTCCCAAAGAACTCATTGCCCAGACGCCGATTTTCCCCAGGGATGCCTCACGCTTTTTAGTGGTGAATAAAAAAACTCAAACACTGGAAGATAGGCGATTTTCGGAAATTGTCGATCTGATTCCGCCCGGAGACGTGTTGGTGCTCAACGACACCAAAGTTTTTAAGGCCCGCGTGCTGGGGAATAAAAAAAACACGGGTGGCAAAGTCGATTTTTTACTTATTTCTCCGGCGGTGAATCAAAATTCCGCCAATATCTGGCGCGCATTGGTGCAGCCCGCGCTGAAAGAGGGGCAAGAAGTGATTTTCCCCGATGGCGTGGAAGCCGTGTTCGCCGGCCGCGACGCTCAGGGCTTGGCGCTTGTTGAGTTTCGCGGGGTGCCCGATGTTCGGAATTGGGCTCAAGAAGCCGGAACCATGCCGCTTCCTCCTTATATCAAGCGTCAAGCGCAAGAGACAGATGAACGTACCTACCAAACCGTTTATGCCAAAAATCAAGGAGCCCTGGCAGCGCCAACCGCCGGGCTTCATTTTACGGACGATCTGCTGGGTCGCATGGCATCCAAAGGGATTAAGATTTGTCACGTGACGTTGCACGTGGGTTATGGCACGTTTAAACCTATCGAGGATTTAGAGAATCATAAAATGCACGCCGAGTCTTTTGAGCTTGGCGACCAAACAGCCGAGATTATTAACAAGGCTAAAGCAGACAAAAGAAAAATTTGGGCGGTGGGAACGACGACGCTTCGCGTTCTTGAAACTTGTGTTCGAAAGGGAAAACTCGTCGCCGGAACAGGAGAAACGGATCTTTTTATCGCGCCTGCTTTTAAATTTGAAATCACCGATCGTCTGGTGACCAATTTTCATTTGCCTAAAACGACGCTTTTGCTGCTCGTCTCCGCTTTCATGGGCGAGGAACTTAGAAAGAAGGCTTACCAGCACGCCATGGACGAAAAATATCGCTTTTACAGTTACGGCGACGCCATGTTGATTTTGTGAAAGCCTGGCACCGCACAGGACGCCTCCGTGTTTAAGGTTATTCATCAAGACAAAAATTCAAACGCCAGGGCGGGTGTGCTCCAAACCGCGCATGGAGAACTGCGCACTCCCGTATTCATGCCTGTCGGGACTCAAGCGACGGTGAAGACGATCTCAAATAAAGAGCTTTTGAAGGCCGGCGCGCAGATTTTGCTTTCAAACACCTACCACCTTCATTTGCGGCCGGGCGAAAAGTTGATCGGCCAAGCGGGGGGACTGCACCGTTTTATGAACTGGTCCAAACCGATTTTGACCGACTCCGGCGGTTTTCAGATTTTTAGCCTGTCCAATTTCAGCAAAGTAAAAGAAAACGGCGTGGAATTCAAATCTCATCTGGATGGTTCAAAACTTTTTTTGACGCCGGAGGATGTGGTGCGTATTCAACACACGTTGGGCAGCGATATTCTCATGCCGTTGGATGAGTGCTTGTGTTACCCTTCCGAAAAGCAGGCGGCAAAGAAATCGCTTGAAATTACCAATACCTGGGCGGCACGCAGTAAGGCAGCCTGGATGAAAGCCAATTGTCAGACGGATTATGGAAAAGAAAGTTTATTGTTTGGCATCGTGCAGGGCGGAACGTATGCAGAACTTCGCAAGCAAGCCGTCAGCCGGCTTTTGGAAATTGATTTTCCGGGTTATTCCATCGGGGGCTTAAGCGTGGGGGAGCCTAACGAGTTGATGTACGAAATTCTGACCGCAACCGTGCCCGCGCTTCCGTTGGACAAACCCAAATATTTAATGGGAGTGGGACTTCCTATGGATCTTTTTGAGGCGGTTTCGCAAGGGGTGGACATGTTTGACTGCGTGGTGCCCACCCGAAACGGACGCAATGCCACGGTTTTCACGCCACACGGCAAGCTTTTATTGCGCGGCGCTTCCTACATCAGGGATTTTAGGCCTATCGATGAAAAATGCCCTTGTTATGCTTGTCGGACACACACGCGATCGTACCTCCGGCATCTTTTCAACACGGAAGAGTACTTGGCCGGACGTCTTGCTTCTTTACACAACCTGACATTTTTTATACAATTGCTTAGCTTGATGCGGCAAGCCATTGAACAGAATCGTTTTGTGGAGTTTCGCCGCGACTTTGAACGCAACTTTAACCCAGGAATCGAGGAATAGTTTATGTCGGACCCAGCGGCTCCAAGCCCGGTATTGCAGTTTTTACCTCTGATATTTCTTTTCGTTATTTTTTATTTTCTGGTGATCCGTCCCCAACAAAAAAAACAAAAAAATCACGCGGATATGATCGCAAAACTCGACAAGAATGATGAAGTGATCACCGCCGGCGGCGTACACGCCACCGTGATTTCGGTGGGCGAGAAAACGGCGACGCTGCGCATTGCGGACAATGTAAAAATTGAAATCGAGAAAGGCTCGATCACAAATGTCACAAAAAAAAGAGAATAATGATTTCATGAAGGAAGGATCTCTATGAATCAGAAAAGTTTGAATTGGCGCCTTCCGCTCATCGCCGTTGTGGTGGCGGCGTCTCTTTACTATTCCATGCCGCCGCTGGACCCCGATGGTCCCGGCCCAAAGCAGGGAAAACTTAAATTAGGTCTTGATTTGCAGGGCGGCATGCATTTGGTGTTGAAGGTGGACACCGCCAAACTTCCCGAAAAGGCCAGAGAAGACGCGACGGTGCGCGCGGTGGAAATTATCCGTAATCGTATCGACCAATTTGGAGTGTCTGAGCCGTCCATCCAGCGGGAAGGTTCTGAACGCATCGTCGTGCAGCTACCCGGTGTTACGGACCGTGAGCGCGCGCTGGCTTTGATCGGCAAAACAGCCCAGATGGAATTCAAGTTGGTTTCCGAAGACGCGGAAAAAATGAAACAGGCGCTTGCAGGCAAAGTGCCGGAGCAGATGGCTCTTTACAAATCAGAAGATGAAAATAAACAGCTATTGATCGAGGAAACTTCTCTTTTGAGCGGAAAGTACATCACGAATGCCGGCGTGAGTTTTGAATCTCAATTCAATGAGCCGGTTGTGACGATGGAATTCAATAATGAGGGCGGCAAGATTTTTTCTGACATTACGGCGGCGAATGTGGGGCGGCGTCTTGCGATTATTTTGGATGGCAAAGTGCAGTCGGCGCCCGTCATCAACGAAAGGATACCTTCGGGGAAAGCGCAGATCACCGGTCGATTTGCGTTGGATCAAGCCAATGATCTGGCGATTGCTTTGCGGGCCGGCGCGTTGCCGGCTCCGATCATCGTCGAAGAAGAACGCAATGTCGGACCCAGTCTCGGCAAGGATTCGATCCAGGAGGGTATTCGCGCGTCGCTGATTGGTTTTGGAGCCGTTGTTGTTTTTATGATTTTTTATTATTTATTGGGTGGCGTTGTCGCGAACCTGGCGTTGATGCTCAACCTTCTAATCATTCTCGCGGCACTCAGCTATTTTCATGCAACGCTGACATTGCCGGGTATTGCGGGCGCCGTGCTCACCGTCGGTATGGCGGTGGATACGAATGTGCTGATTTTTGAGCGCATCCGCGAGGAGCTGGCGCTTAAGAAACCGATGGCCTCTTCGTTGATTGCGGGGTACCAAAAAGCTTTTTCCACGATTATCGACTCCAACCTGACGACGCTGATCACGGCGGCTATTTTGTACCAGATCGGCAGTGGACCGATCAAAGGCTTTGCCTTGACGCTCACGATCGGTCTTGTGGCCAGTATGTTCACCGGTATTTTTGTGACACGCGCTATTTTCGATTTCATGCTTTTTAAGGGCGGTTTTAAGAAATTCAAGATGCTTCATATGCTAAACAAAACACCGAATATTGATTTTCTCAAGATTCGCAAAACATGTTATCTCATTTCGATTGCCCTGATCGTGGTTGGCGGTTTTTATGCCGTCAAACGCGGCGATAAAATGTTTGGCGTCGAATTTACGGGTGGATCCATGCAAGAATATCGTTTTGAGAAAAGTGTTGCTGTCGATAAACTCCGCGAGGCTTTATCGCAGATCGGGTACGGGACGGCAACGATCCAGCGTGTGGGCGAGACCAACCAGTTCATTATTCGTTCGGTGCAAGGCTCCGAGAAACCGATCCAGGACAAAATAAAAAAAGATTTTTCCGACAACCCGTTTGAAGTGCTGCGCTTGGAAAGCGTGGGACCTGTGGTTGGAAATGAAATGAAGTCCAAAGCTGTCTGGGCGGTGCTTTTGTCGTTGGCCGGCATCTGGCTTTACGTTGTCTTTCGCTTTAATTTTAAGTTCGCTTTTGGCGCAATTTTATCCCTGTTTCACGATGCGCTCACGACCGTGGGGATTGTCGCCATGAGTGGCCGAGAATTTTCCGTGCCGGTGTTAGCCGCGGTGCTTACGATTTTAGGTTTTTCGATCAACGATACTATCGTTATTTTTGATCGCATTCGTGAAAGGCGTCGGCTCGGGATCAAGGAAACCTTCGAGCAGGCCATCAACACCAGCATTAACCAGACCCTGCCACGCACGATTCTGACGACGTTGACCGTGTTTCTTGTCATCGTGGCGCTTTATTTCTTTGGTGGCGAGGTGATCAATGACTTTGCTTTCACGATGCTGGTGGGCGTGATCAGCGGCACGTATTCGACGGTTTATATTGCTGCGCCGGTTTTGGTGGATTGGCCGGGGAGCAGAAAGAAACAATGACGCGTGGTTAAATCTTGGTCGGTGTGCGCCCGTAGCGACGATGCCCAGCGCGTAACCGATGCGTTTAAAATTCATCCCGTGGTTGCCGACATTTTACTCCGCCGAGGTTTTCACTCCGAAGCGGAGATTTTTTCTTTCCTCAACCCTTCGCTGGACTGTCTGGAAGACCCGTTTGTTTTTCATGACATGAAAAAAGCGGTGCAGCGCATTCATCGCGCCATCGCATCAAAAGAAAAAATACTTATTTACGGCGATTATGACGTAGATGGCGTGACGGCCAGCGCCATTCTTTATCCGATTTTAAAAAAAATGGGCGCCCAGATCCAGGTGTATATCCCGCATCGTGTGAAGGACGGTTACGGCCTCAATATTGCAGCGCTCAAGGGTTGGGTGGATCAGAAAATGACGTTGGTGATCACGGTGGATAATGGCATTACAGGGATTGAGCCGGTGCGTTATTTGAAAGAAAATGGAGTGGATGCAATTCTCGTGGATCATCACATCCCAAAAGAAGAGTTGCCGCCGGCTTATGCCATCATCAGCGCGGCTGTCAATGACCGGAAAGGCGATTCGAACCTGGCCGCCTGCGGCTTGGCTTTTAAGCTCGCCTGGGCATTGCTGGGCAGCTTTGAGATGGTGAAGGAACACTTGGATCTTGTTGCGCTCGGAACCGTGGCGGATATTGCCCCCGTGCTTGGTGATAATCGGATCTTGCTGAGACTTGGCTTGGGGGAACTAGCACAAACAAAGAAAGTAGGTTTGCGCGCTCTGATGGATTCGGCCGGTATCGTTGCTCAAAGAGTCAGCTACCGCGATCTGGCGTTTGGACTCGGGCCTCGCGTCAACGCGTCGGGGCGTATGGGAACGCCGCTAAATGCGTTCCGCCTTCTGACCACCGACAATTCAATCGAAGCCCGGAATTTATCTCTCATTCTCGAGGAAGGAAACCGGGACCGCCAGCGCGTGGAGCAGCAGGCGTTCCAGGAGGCGGCGGGATTGGTGGAACGCCTTGTCAACCCCGCGCACCGGAAGGTACTTGTAGTTGAAAGTCCGGATTGGCATGAAGGCGTTCTGGGAATCGTGGCAGCAAGGCTGGTCGATCGTTTTAAGCGCCCGTCCATTGTGATTTCAATAAAAGAGGGCGTGGGGAAGGGCTCTGGTCGCTCGATTCCGTCTTTTTCTATTTTTGATACGGTGATTCAATGCGAAGACTTGCTCATGAGTTTCGGCGGCCATTCCCAGGCTTGCGGACTTACGATTCGCCAAGAGTCGTTAGCGCTGTTTCGGGACCGCGTGAACGGGGCGGCTGAAGGTTTGGACGAAAACCCGCTTTCGATTGCGCGATCCGTGGATGCGGAGTTATTGCCGGATGAACTGACTCTGAAATTCGTAAAAGATTTGGAAAGGCTAGCACCCTTTGGGCCCGGAAATCCTGCGCCGCTATTTTTGTCCCGTGGCCTTAAGTTGCGCGGGGACGTCCGAAAACGCGGCAAAGACACCCTTCAGTGCTGGATGAGCAACAAAGAAGAGACAGTGACCTGCGAGGTGATCGGTTTCCGTTGTTATGAAGAATGGCGCAAGTCCACCCTCGCGCAAACCTACTTTGAAGTCGCGTATCGTCCGGCTTTAAAAAATTTTAATGGGATAGAAACTATACAGCTTGAGCTGGAGAGTTGGAATTAGGTTTCCAATTGCGTTTGGGGGCTCTTTTGACGTTGCCGGAGGTGAGGTAACTTGCGCTTACGCGCACACGTTTGACCGTGCCGTTTTCAATGATTTTCACGGTTTGTAGATTGGGCAAAAAACGGCGGATACTGATGCCGGTAGTTTTAAGGCCAATACCACCGGACTTTTTTGAAATACCACGCGTCGTGATTCTTTTGCCCATGCGCGGTTTTTTGCCTGTGTAATAACAAACTCGAGACATATTATCTCCTTGAATTGAAACGGCAATATATCATGGCTGAGCTCAAAACACAAGCAAATCTCCCCCAAACCACCCTGAGCACTTCCGTGCGGTACTTGAAGGGCGTGGGCCCGGAAAAACAGAAAATTTTGGGTCGTTTGGGCCTTTTTAAGATGTCGGATCTTTTCTATTTTTTTCCCCGGAGATACGAAAAACGATTTCCCATCAAGAAAATAACCGAGCTTTGTTTTGTGGATAAAGAATGCGTGACGGGCACTGTAATTCGCAGCAATTTCGTGCGCCGTCGCGGGGGTAGGGGGTTTTTCCGAGTCTTGATTTCGGGTGATGGGCAGACGTTGGAGGCTATTTTTTATAATCAAGTTTATCTTTCAACGGTGTTTACCCTGGCCGCCAAAGTATTATTCTACGGCAAAGCCGAAAAAAAAGCTTCACAGATTCGAATGATTCATCCCGAATACGAGGTATTCGAGGCAGAAATTCCAAAAGAAACGGTGCATACGGGACGCTGGACGCCTGTTTATCCTTTGACCGAAGACCTATCTCAGAAAACAATGCGTCAGATTCTTTATAGGACAGCGCATGAGTTTGGGGGACTTGTCCATGAAACGCTTGGGCCGGAGCTTCGTAAACGGTATGTTTTGACTGAGCTGCCCCAGGCTTTTCGGGAAATTCACTTTCCTTCCGGGCTGGACTCACTGCGACGAGCGTATGAACGGCTTGTGTTTGATGAGTTTTTGGCGCTTGAGCTTCTGCTGGAGATGAAAAAGGCGCAACTTCAAAAAGAAAACAGAAATCTCCTGCATCCGGACGGAGACACGGAGCTCGCGCATTGGATAAAAACGCTGGCTTTCGAGCTTACCGCGGGACAAAAAAGCGCTTTGGAGGCAGTGGTGGCTGACATGAAAAGTGGACGCTGTATGAATCGTTTGATCCAGGGAGATGTGGGGAGCGGCAAGACAGTGGTGGCTGCGGGAGCGCTGCTTTTTACGGCGATGAACGGTTTTCAGGGCGCCTTAATGGCCCCGACCGAGGTGTTAGCGCAGCAACTTTATTTTCAAATGAGACAGCTTTTGGAAGCGCGTGGCATCGTCTGTGGTTATTTGTCGCAAAGTTGCGCCGCAGAGGAAAAGGAAAAAACGATTCGTGGGATTGCCGCAGGCGAAATTCAAGTGGTTGTCGGGACGCATGCTTTGATCGGAGAAAAAGTGCGTTTCAACCGGCTGGGGCTGGCTATTGTGGACGAGCAGCATAAATTCGGGGTGTTTCAAAGAAGAGCCCTCAAAGAAAAGGGTTTATCCGGCGCGCATTTTCTTTTGATGACCGCAACGCCCATTCCTCGCACTTTGTCGATGACTCTTTACGGCGATATGGATATTTCCGTCATCGTCGAAAGGCCTGCGGGTCGCCAGCCGGTAAAAACATATTGGGTGCAAGAAGACAAGCGGGAGGCTGTCTACCGCTGGCTGGATATTTTACTCAAAGAAGGCGCACAGGCTTACGTAGTTTGTCCGCAAATCGACTCCGATTTGTCCCAGGTAGTAAAAAGCGCGACCGAATCTTTTAGAAGATTGAGCGATGTTTTCCCCAAACGTCGCTTGTTGCTTCTGCATGGACGGATGAAAAGCGCCGAAAAAAAGAAAGTAATGCAAGCGTTCAAAGAAAGACATGCGGATCTTTTAGTGTCAACCGTCGTCATCGAGGTGGGCATAGACATGCCCAATGCTCGGTGTATTTTAATTGAAAACGCCGAACAGTTCGGCCTGGCGCAGCTTCATCAGTTACGCGGCCGTGTCGGGCGTGGGTCGCAGGAATCGTACTGCATCCTTTTTTCAGAATCTGTCGCCCCCGAGGCCGTGGAGCGTTTGTCCGCATTTGAAAGTATGGACAGTGGATTTGAAATTGCCGAAAAAGATCTTGAGCAGCGCAAAGGGGGAGAGCTTTTTGGCCAAAAACAGCACGGTTTACCAAAACTCCGCATCGGAGACTTATCCAAAGACAGATTTATTTTAATAAATGCCAAACAAGAAGCGCGCCAAACAGTTGAACGCGACGGGTGTTTGCAATTACCCGAGCACCGGCTGCTAAAACAAATGGTTTGCGATCGTTTTGCCGAGTCCTCCGGAGCGGTCTAAAGTGAAAATTTTAACAGGACGTCTTCATGGGCAACGCTTGAATTTTCGCCCTAATCCCCATCTAAGGCCTACGGCGGACAAAGCACGAAAAGCCATTTTCGATATGCTTCAAGGTCAAATACAAGGCAAGCGGGTGCTGGATCTTTTCAGCGGTACGGGAGCATTGGGTTTTGAGGCTTTATCTCAGGGCGCTGATCACGTGACTTTTGTCGAGAAAGATAAATTTCAGTGCCGTGAAATTTTAGGAAATCTGACGCGATTGCAGTTGACCCAGCAAGCAAGCGTTTGCTGTGAACAGACGCTGGAAGCCTTGCAGCGTTTATCTGGCTCTGACAAAGTCTTCGACTTTGTATTTTTGGATCCACCTTATGATGACAAAGTGGCTATTTTGAGCCTGGAAATGATTGTCCGGATGAAACTGGTGCTCCCAGGGGGTTTTGTTCTTGTCGAATGTCGTAAAAGAGAGGACCTTCCGGAAGTTTTTGGAAATTTAAAAATGCTGCGCGATAAACGCTACGGGCAGACTAAAATTTTGATTTACAGGTGTTATTGAGCGGATGGTTTGGGTTCATTTTTTTGAAAATCTTTTAATGCGGTTGTTCTTTGGGGTATTTTTTCAAGCAGAGTTTTATACTGAAAGCTTTGGATGGCATTCTCATCCTCGGGGCGTATTCCGACAAAACGCCCCCCCATTTCGTATTTTTCTAGGTGGGGTAGTTCCGAGATCCAGGCAGGCGCCGTCCGCACTTCGATAGGAGGATGATCCGGAAGGTTCAGGTAGACATAAAGGCGAGACTGCACCGGAATAAATTGGTCAAGCCGGACGCAAATTCCGCTCCTTGAAATATTCATAACTAAAGCATTATCAATAGGTTGCAAACTATTTGAATCAATGTTTTTGAGCAAGGCCGGTAGGTGGCATTGTACGCGTACGGATTGTCTTCTTTCATTCATGGCGCGTCCTAATTTAATGAAGTTAGACATTTGTACGAGAAGTCTACTCTATTCTTGAGCTTGTTTCAAGAGGCTGGATTTGTTAGAGTTACTGGGATAAGGAGATTGCGCGTGAAACTCACTAAGCCAGTTATTATTCTTGATTTGGAAACCACCGGGTTGTGGGTGGAAAAAGATCGTGTCATTGAAATCGGCATGATTAAATGTATACCCGGCGGCGGTCAGGAACAGTATCTTCGCCGTGTGAATCCGGGGATTTTGATCCCGGAGGCGGTGGTAGAATTGACCGGGATTTCAAATGAAGATATAAAGCAGGCTCCATTTTTTAAGCAGATCGCGCAGGAGGCGCTTGATTTCATCGGTGACAGCGATTTCGGCGGTTTCAACATTGAGCGCTTTGACCTGCCGCTTCTTGAACGTGAAGTGTTCGAGATGGGACTGCGTCTGGAATGGCGCCATCGCACGATTTATGACGCGCAAAAAATTTATCACATTCATGAAAAACGTGATTTGAAAGCTGCATACCGTTTTTTTTGCGACAAAGATCTTGTCAGCGCGCACTCGGCCGTGGGTGATGCCGAAGCGACGCTTGAAATTTTAAAAGCGCAGATTCAAAAGTATGGCGGCGGCAATGAGTATCTGGAGTCGTTGATCGATTTTGACTATGAACCACAGGGCTCTTTTTTTGACGGTGAAAGAAAATTTCGTTGGTGGAGCGGTGAACTGTATCCGGTATTCGGCAAATATGGACGCAAACATTCGCTCAAGGAGATCGTCGAGAAAGACGTGGCCTACATTCGGTATTTGATTTCCACCGATTTCGATGAGAAAACTAAAAATATGTTGAAGGCGGCGCTGGACGGAAAATTTCCGACGCCAACGGAGAAAACGCCGGTTAAAAAAAGGATGCAAGTTTTATGACGCAATGGTGGCTGCGAGTTGATTTTGACGAGGAAGTCAAGCATCTGTCCAAGGGCTACATTCGTGTTTTAATTTATTCGACCGTGCTTGGCGTTGCATACGCCGATCATAGCTTGGGGTACGAGTACGGCTTTTCTTACTTTTATCTTTTACCGGTAATCTTGGCGTCGCGTAATTTGGGAAAAATGACGGGTTTTTTCATATCGGCCATGTGCGCGGTTCTTTGGGTCAGGATGGACATGATGCACGGCTTTGTTTTTAGTTCCACCGCCGCGCCTTATTGGCTCACGCTGATTCGTTTCACGTTGTTTGCCATCACCGTGCTGATTTTTGATGGTTGGGAAAGAGAAAAAGAAAATGCCAGAACCGACGTATTGACTACGGTCTCCAACCGATTGGCCTTCAATGAATTTGGGCAGGTCGAAATCAAGCGATCCCGCCGGTATGGACATCCATTTTCCCTTATCTACATCGATGTGGATAATTTTAAAACTATCAATGACCGGTTCGGTCATCGGGCGGGGGATAAGCTGCTTATTCAATTGGCAGAAACGTTGCGCACGAATTTTCGCGATACGGATCTTGTGGCGCGTCTGGGTGGCGATGAATTTTCAGTGATTTTGGCGGAAACCGACGCCAAGGGCGCTAGGATTGCGCTGGACCGCGTTTGCGGGGCGCTGGAAAAAATTCCGCGCGTTGGATTGATCGGGACGTTGAGCATCGGACTTTTGACTTTTGTCCATCCGCCCGATAGCTTTGAAGAGGCCGTAAAAAAAGCGGATGAACTCATGTATTTGGCCAAGAACAAGGGTAAAAACCGCATTGAAACAGCGGTTATCGATTCGCCGTGACACCGGAGCCGTCGATGGGTGATGGGGGCGATTGACGGAGATTTTTCGTTAGAGTATAGTGGCTGGCATGTGTTTTAGCATACTCAAGTCATCGCTTGGCAAAAAATACGTAATGGCTATCACGGGCCTGATGCTTTTAGGGTTCGTGATTGCGCATCTTCTGGGCAATCTGCAGATTTTTCTCGGCAGCGATTGGTTGAACGATTATTCCGAGCATTTAAAACAAATTCCCTTTTTATTGTGGCCAGCGCGCTGCGTGTTGGGCGTGGCCCTTATCCTGCATATGTCGACTGCCATTCGGCTTGCCTTGGAAAACAAAAAGGCTCGTGGTGTGCCTTATGCTACGCAGGCCACCGTGCAAGCGTCGCTGGCTTCGCGCACCATGGTGCTTACCGGGATTTCGGTTTTCCTTTTTATTGTTTATCATCTCTTGCATTACACCTGGGGTGTTGTCCACCCGGAATTTTTTCATCTGATGGATTCCAAGGGCCGTAAGGATATTTATTCGATGGTGATTTTGAGTTTCCAGAACCCAATGATCTCCGGTGTGTATCTTTTGGCTCTTTTTATTCTGTCCCAGCATTTGAGTCACGGTTTGTATAGTTTTCTGCAGACGTTGGGCTTCACCAGCGAGCGAATGATAAAAAAAATGAAAAAAGTCGGCTGGGTGCTGGGATGGTTGATTTTTATCGGTTACGCGTCCATTCCGGCAGCGGCGTTGTTGGGTGTTTTAAAACCGCTTCAGGCAGGACATTAGTCCGTGACATTAGATTCCAAAATTCCTTCAGGACCTTTGAGCGAAAAATGGCAGCGGCGAAAATTTGAGCTCAAACTCGTCAATCCCGCCAACAAGCGCAAGCACAATGTCATTGTCGTCGGGTCAGGGCTTGCCGGCGCTTCGGCGGCCGCGTCGTTGGCGGAATTGGGGTACCAAGTCCAATGTTTTTGTTTTCAAGACAGCCCGCGCCGCGCCCATAGCATTGCGGCACAGGGCGGAATCAATGCCGCAAAAAATTATCAAAACGACGGAGACAGTGTTTATCGCCTTTTTTATGACACCGTCAAAGGTGGTGATTTCAGGTCGCGCGAGGCGAATGTTTATCGTTTAGCCGAGGTAAGCGCCCAAATTATCGACCAGTGCGTGGCGCAGGGCGTTCCGCTGGCAAGGGAATATGGCGGACATCTTGCAAACCGTTCTTTCGGGGGCTCACAGGTTTCTCGCACTTTTTATTCGCGCGGACAGACAGGTCAGCAGCTTCTTTTGGGCGCGTATCAGGCGCTTTCGCGACAAATCGCCCTGGGTCGGGTGCAAATGTTTTCTCGCGCTGAAATGCTGGATTTAGTATTGGTGGATGGTTTTGCAAAAGGCATTGTGGTGCGCGATCTGGTGACAGGAAAGGTGAACTCTTACGCCGCCGACGCGGTGGTGTTGGCCACGGGGGGCTATTCCAATATTTTTTACTTGTCCACCAATGCGATAGGCTGCAACGTCACTGCCATTTATCGCGCATACAAAAAAGGAGCGCTTTTTGCGAACCCTTGTTATACGCAAATTCATCCGACCTGTATCCCAGTCAGCGGAGACGCACAATCGAAGCTGACATTGATGTCCGAATCGTTGCGAAACGACGGCCGTGTGTGGGTTCCCAAAAAAAAGGCGGATAATCGCCCGCCCAGTGGAATTTCCGAAGATGAAAGAGATTATTACCTCGAGCGCAAATATCCCAGCTATGGCAATCTCGCGCCGCGCGACATTGCTTCCAGAAGCGCCAAAGAGGTGTGTGAGGATGGCCGCGGAGTTGGCGAGTTGGGCCGCGGGGTGTACCTGGACTTCTCCGAGTCCGTGCAGCGTCTGGGCGCGAATGTGATCCGAGACAGATACGGAAATTTATTTGAAATGTATGAACGAATCACCGGTGAAAACCCGTATCGCCAGCCGATGCGCATTTATCCGGCGCCGCATTACACCATGGGCGGTTTATGGGTGGATTATCACTTAATGAGTAACATTCCGGGCCTTTTTGTGATCGGTGAGGCGAATTTTTCCGACCATGGCGCCAATCGCTTGGGAGCCAGCGCCTTGATGCAGGGATTGGCTGACGGATATTTTATTCTTCCTTACACTCTGGGCGATTTTTTGGCCACGATGCCGAAAACAAAGGCCACCTCGGATGCCGCGGAATTTAAAAAAGCGGAAGAAGAAACCCAAATTCGAACCAAAACCCTTCTTTCCGTTTCAGGCAAGCGCAGCGCGGACTCCTTTCATCGTGAGCTGGGCTCTTTATTATGGGACACATGCGGTATGACCAGAAACGAAGCGGGATTGAAGAAAGCGCTTTCAAAAATTCCGGGGATTCGCGAGGAATTTTGGAAAAACGTGCGCGTGCTCGGAGAGGACAAATCGATGAACCAAGCGCTCGAAAAAGCCGGTCGCGTGGCCGACTATCTGGAATTTGCCGAACTTTTATGCCAGGACGCTCTAGAGCGCAAAGAATCTTGCGGCGGCCATTTCCGCGAAGAATTCCAAACCCTTGAGGGAGAGGCCAAGCGCGATGATACCAATTTTTCTTATGTGGCTGCCTGGCAATTTCAGGCAGTGGGTTCTCCGGCGGCATTGCACAAAGAGCCGTTGGTATTTGAAAATTTGAAGCTTGCGGAAAGAAATTATAAGTGAGCAAAATATGAATCTAAAACTAAAAATTTGGCGCCAGAAAAATTCGAAAGACAAAGGCTTTTTTGAAGAATACCAAGCCAATAACGTGAATCCCAATACATCTTTTCTCGAGATGCTGGATACGGTCAATGAGGATTTGACGCATCGAGGTGTGGAGCCGATCGCGTTTGATCACGATTGCCGCGAAGGAATTTGCGGTATGTGTTCACTGGTGATCAACGGGACTGCGCATGGCCCGAATCGGGCCACGGCGGTTTGTCAGCTTCATATGCGATCGTTCAGGGAGGGCGATGTCATCACCATCGAGCCATGGCGTGCTCGAGCTTTTCCAGTGGTGAAGGATCTGTGCGTGGACCGAAGCGCGTTTGACCGCATCGTTCAAGCTGGGGGGTTTGTTTCGGTGAATACCGGTAGCGCTCCGGAGGCCAATACTGTTGCCGTGCCGAAAGCTTCGGCGGAACTGGCCATGGACGCGGCCGCTTGCATCGGTTGCGGCGCGTGCGTGGCCGCTTGCAAAAACGCATCGGCCATGCTGTTTGTCGCGGCCAAGGCGTCTCATTTGTCGCTTCTGCCTCAGGGGCAACTGGAACGAAAAGAACGTGTGCAGAAAATGGTGGCCCAAATGGATCATGAAGGATTCGGCAATTGTTCAAACCAATTCGAATGCCAGGCCGTATGCCCCAAAGAAATCAGTGTTTCTTTTATTGCCAAAATGAACCGTGAATATCTGAGAGCAGGAGCAAACCAATGAGCGAAATTTCAAACGAGGCATCCAAAAAACCGGGCATCGTGATTTTTGTCGCCACCCTTCATTTTTTTTCTGCCACCCTTTTTTTATTTTTGTCGCTATTTTGTGTGTTGGCGATGTTTTTTGGCGCGGCATGGGGCATAGACGATTATTTCACGCGCCAAATGACGCAAATGGTGCCGGCGGCTAATTTTTCCTATGGGCTCACGCTTATTTTTGGCGTGGCCTTGTTCGTTTTTCTATGTTTTTTTTCTTTCTTTTTGGTGATGGGCATCGGACTTTTGAAAGGTAAAAAATTCGCATGGTACTTGCAAGTGGCGTTTTCGACGCTCGGACTTCTCAGTCTGCCGCTGGGTTTTCTGTGGAGCCTATTTATTTTGCCGATCGGGTCTATTTTTAACGTCGTGATTTTGTTTTTCTTTTTTCGCTCGCGCGTTCGCAATTACTTCAAGGTCTGATGGCATGGCGCTTATCAAAGCCAAAATTCGCGTGGGGCACAGTCCGGATCCGGATGATGCATTCATGTTTTATGCGATCGCGCATAAAAAAATAAAAACCGACGGCATCACCTTTTCTCATGTGATCGAAGACATTGAGTCGTTGAACCGCCGGGCGTTTAAAGCGGAACTGGAGGTGACGGCCCTTTCGGCGTTCGCATTTTTCCAAGTGGCTGATCGCTATGCGCTGATGAGCTGCGGGGCATCGATCGGGGAAAATTACGGTCCGATTTTGGTGGCAAAAAAATCGGTATACGCCAAGGAGCTAGAAGGCAAAAAAATTGCCGTCCCGGGCCTCAACACCACGGCGTATCTGGCTCTCAAGCTTTTTCTTCCGAAATTTCATGAAGTGGTTGTGCCGTTTGATCAGATTCTGGCTGCCGTTGACAAGGAAGAGGTGGATGCCGGGCTTCTCATTCACGAGGGTCAACTGACTTATGAGAAACTGGGATTCAAAAAAGTGGCGGATCTGGGCGAGTGGTTCTACCAGAGGACGCGCCTTCCGCTCCCGCTGGGGGTGGACGTGATCCGTAAAAATTTAGGCAAGGACGTATTGCGAAAGGTCACCAAGCTTCTCAAAAATAGCATCCAGTACGGTCTTGAAAACCGCCAAGAGGCTCTGGCTTATGCGCTCAAATTCGGCCGGGGAATCGAGGAAAAAACCGCCGATCAATTTGTGAGCATGTACGTCAATGATTACACGGTGGACATGGGACGCAAAGGCAAAGACGGACTGCTAGCGTTGCATCGCGCGGCCATCGACGCGGGGCTGCTCAAAAATCCAGCGCCCATAGAATTTGTGAAAATGTAAATGAGCGCCACGTTTATCCAAAAATCCACCGAGTGGATCCGAAAACCAAAAAACATAGACGCCAACCTGAAAGATTATTTTAAAACTTACAAAACCTTCCGTTGGTCTCAAGTCGAAAAAGAGTTTGATTGGTTTAAGACGAAAAAATTCAACATAGTTCACGAAGCAATTGACAGGCACGCCCAAAGCCATCGGAAAAATAAAGTGGCGCTTTACTTTTGGGACCCAAATCCTACGGCCAAGTTTCCCCAAGGGCGCGATGAAAAATATACTTTTTTAGATTTGAAGCGTGAGTCTTCGCGTTTTGGTCATGTGCTCAAGAAATACAAGATCAAAAAATCGGACCGCGTCGCGATTTTTTTGCCGCGCACCCCCGAGCTTTATATTTCGATGCTGGGCGTCCATCGCGTGGGCGCAATTCCGGTGCCGTTGTTTGAAGCGTTCATGGAGGCGGCGTTGCAGGACCGTTTGACGGACAGCCAGTCAATCGCCATTGTCACCACCCCGGAGCTGCTGAAAAGAATCCCTTTTGGCAAATTGCCGGCACTAAAACATGTTTTTTTATTGGGACAAGAAGAGGCAGAACAAAGCGTAGTTGCTGCCCACGCGCCTATTCAAGTTTATTTTTTTAAACGTGAAATGGCCGTGGCGTCCGATGTTCTTGAGCCTGTGTGGCTGTCCAAAGACGACGGACTCATTATTCATTATACGTCAGGTTCTACCGGCAAGGCCAAGGGCGCTTTGCATCGTCAATACGCCATGCTGGGACATTATCAAACCTCCAAGTGGGTGTTGGATCTTCGGGAGGATGATATTTACTGGTGCACGGCAGATCCCGGATGGGTCACGGGAACTTCTTACGGCATTTATGGTCCCTGGACTCTTGGGATTTCCAGCGTGGTGTTGGGGGGTCGATTTTCTGCCGAGCGTTGGTACGAAGCGATTCAAAAATTTGAAGTGACGGTGTGGTATAGCGCGCCGACGGCGTTTCGACTTCTGATGGCTCAAGGCAAAGAGCTTGCGAAAAAATACCGTTTAAAAAGTCTGCGTCATATTTGCTCCGTGGGGGAGCCACTCAACCCCCAGGCGCTTCGTTGGATCAAAGCGATCACCGGTATCGCTCCGCATGAAACTTGGTGGATGACCGAAACCGGCATGCACATTATCTGTAATTACCGGTCGCTGGATTTTAAAGTGGGCGCTACGGGCCGGCCGTTTCCGGGCACTTATGCCTCCGTGGTGGACGATCAGGGAAAAGAGCTGCCGCCCAACACGTTGGGACATTTGGTGGTGAGGACCGGATGGCCTTCGATGATGAAAGAAATTTGGAAAAATCAATCCAAGTTTGATGAATATTTTTGTTTGAAGGGCTGGTACTTGAGCGGGGACACGGCGTACAAAGACAAAGAAGGTTTTATCTGGTTTGCGGGACGCGCCGATGACGTGATTAAAACGGCGGGGGAACGAGTGGGCCCGTTTGAAGTGGAGAGCGCTTTGGTGCAGCACCCGGCCGTGGCAGAAGCCGGAGTGATCGGAAAGCCGGATGCGGTCAAAGGGCACGTGATCAAGGCTTTCGTGAGTCTGCGCTCGGGTTTTTCGGCCTCGGAGATTTTAAAAAAAGAAATTACGGAATTTGTGCGAAAAAATTTGGCCGCACATGCCGCCCCGCGAGAAGTCGAATTTGTGAACAGTGTCCCTAAAACACGTTCTGGAAAAATCATGCGCCGTGTGCTACGTGCCTGGGATCAGGGTTTGCCGACGGGCGATATCAGTACCATGGAGGAATAGATGGGAATGGGAGAATTCAAATGTTCGATAAAATAAAAGATATCATGGGCAATATGCAGAGGATGCAGACGATGATGGAAGACGAAAATTTCAAGGCTTTCGTTTCACATCCGAAAGTACAGCAGCTTTTCGGCGATCCCGAATTTAAAGAAGTCGCAAAAACACGTGATTTCTCGAAAATTGTCGCTCATCCAAAATTTATGGCGCTCTCGCAGGACCCCGATCTCTCGGCGCTGATGCTGAAGATCAACCCGCAAAATTTCATGAAGCTCTAAACATTTCTTTAGCCTTCACTCAGAATTAACAGCCGCGTTTTTGCTGCCTGCCCATGTGGTTCAAATCCGCTTGATTTTCTTGCTAAAAAATCGTATGTTATTGTTAATAAGAGCTTAAAGAAAATAAAGGGATGGGGCTTTTATGAAGATAAGTAGTTTTCATGTTGTTCCATTGCTTGTTTTACTGTCAACCACATGCCGAGCTGAGCAAGACTTCTATGGCATTCAAATGAAAAATGAGCTGTGGGCCAAGAATCTCGTATTGGGGGAAGTTTCCAACCCCAACCCGGAAGATTTGAGACAAGGACCGATTTTAAACCACGCCCTTCACGCCGAAGCCTCGCTCAAACCGGTTGGCGACGAGCACATAGATTTTCGCGTCAACGTGATCAACGATACCGCGCTTGTAATTTCCTCCGACTACCGTTATCGTGATTTTTTCATTTACACAAAACACGGCTACCGGTATCCATTAATCGATACGGAGGATGGTTCGCATTTTGATTCTATTGAACCCAAGTCGAGCGTGACGTTTACCCCGTCTTTGGGCAACTTGAGAATCCAAAACGGCGATGTGAGCATGATTGGCTGCTCGTTCGATCTAGGCAAAACCGAAATTTTTCTTTTTCCCTGGTCAAAAAAGGAAAAAATCAATCACTTGGTCAGTCCTGCGCCTTTGCCCGAGGAAGCGGCGTCAGTGCCGCAGCTTTCCCGCAAAGCCAACAGCGCGACGCGCGCCTCCTCTCCGAAGGTGTCGCCTAACACAAATAATTCAAAATCAAAAGAAATTAAAAAAACGACGCCGCATAATTTATTGGAATGGCTGGGTTTTAACAGTCCCCAGAAAAGGCAGGCTACAACGGCTGCGCAGGTTGCGACGGCTGTGCGGCCTCCGCCTTCCTCCCGTAAGCGCGTGGATGAGGCGATAAAGAAGTTTGTTTATACGTCCTCGTCAGAAAAAGCCCCTTTGGCCACGCCCACGGTTGCTAAAGAGACTTTTAATAAATTGTCC
Source organism: uncultured Planctomycetia bacterium (assembly GCA_964628355.1). Taxonomy (GTDB): domain Bacteria; phylum Omnitrophota; class Gorgyraeia; order 2-02-FULL-51-18; family 2-02-FULL-51-18; genus CAZVNB01. Next base: position 28,811 of record CAZVNB010000030.1, read on the forward strand.
GTCCCTATTGAGACAAAAAACGAAGCGAGTGTGATCGACTACAACAAAAATTATAATTTCATCACACTGAATTTGGGCACGAGAGATGGTCTTAGGCAAAATGCGACACTCACTATTCTTCGGAATGGAAAAACTGTGGCCAAAGCCAAAGTCAAAAGGCTTCGGGAAACGGTGGCGGCGGCGGTTTTATTGCCCGGAACCATTCAGGCCGAGGTTCGGCCGGGGGACAAGATATCCCTTGTTTGACGCGCGCATTTTTTCAACCCGCCGGCCTTTTCGAATTTTTCTCCTGGGATTTTTTTTGTTTTTGCCGCAGACGGTTTTGGCCGCTCCGGATTTTTATGGGGTTAAAATGAAAAGTGAGGACTTTGCGCGAAACATTATGGTTCAGGAAAATTATCGGACACCGGATTTTACCAATGAGCGTCCTGGCACGGACAAGCGCGTGTATGCCTTTGCTTACACCAGCACTTTTTTGGGCCGCGGCCGCGGCCTGAGCATCACCGTGCACAACCATTCGGACAAACCTATCGCCACCGACCGTTTATTTCGCGAGTGCATCGTTTTGACAAATGACGGAAAGCGGTACGACCGTAGTCAGCCGGAAATGGAGTGGTCTCGCAATGAGTTGCGTGCGGGACAGGAAGCGACGTTCAACATAGCTTTTCCGGGAGTGGATCTTCAAACGAAGGATGTGAGAATGATTATTTTTTCATTTGGCTTGGGAGAAACCAAAATTTTTCTTTTCCCGACAGTGGCGCCTGCTCCGGCAACGGTTGCCTCTCAACCCGCCCCGGTCGCCAAGACAAAAAAATTAGAATTAAAACCAAAGCCGCCTGAAAAGAAAGTTGACAAAAAAATCAAGGCCGTAGCCAAGCCGCTTTCATCTGACAAGCTTTTGGCGCCCAAAAAACCTCTCACGCCGATAAGGTTAGCGCAATCTTTTTTCCGGGGAATGGCAGAAAAAATTGGACAGGCGGCGCATCATGTCACGACTAAAACGCCTGAATCTACCCCCCAGGTTGCGGTGCGTCTGCCGAGCGAAGAAGCTCCGATTGCAGAAACTGCGCAGGCTTTTGAAGATAAAAAAGTTCCTGTCAATTATCCGTACGTGAAATCGTCGCAGGTAATCCAGGGGGTTACCTACAATTTCCGGCCCAATTTCCGTACGGTGGTGCAGGAAGCGGAAAAAGAAACCGTCAAAACTGTGTATCGGGACCGGCCGTGGTCATTGGACCGGCCGGATCAGGAAATGATCCGTCAGACAGCTAGCCGCGTTTCCAGTGGTGTCATGCCGCGCAGCACCGCTCAAGTAGTGGTTGTGAATCCTGCCTATGTTTTCCTGGTATTCAACGCGGGGCTCGAGGACGGCGTGATGCCGAATTCCATTGTGAGCGTTCTGCATGACGGCCGTCTTGTCGGTAAGGCGATGGCAAATAAAGTGCGGGACAGGATTTCTGCGGCGGTGATTTTACCGGAGTGGCGTACGAAAGATAGGATTCAGGTGGGTGACATGGTCAGTTTGGCGGACTAAAATGGGGCGCTTATCAAGGAGCAACGATGCATCTATTTTCTGGTTTTTTCGAATCATTGCGCCGTTTTTTCATAGGACTATTTTCGGGCGGCGAGTCTAGGGAAGGGGTCGGTGGTGGCCACCGACTGTACGTCGGCAATCTAAGTTACCGCGTGAAGGAAGAAGAGATTCGCGCGCTTTTTTCCAAGTATGGCCGGATCAAGTCGCTGCATTTGATTCGTGATCGCATCACGCGGCGTTTAAAGGGATACGCATTTTTAGAAATGTCACCTGAGGACGCGCAGCGCGCTCTGGCGCTAAATGGAGTCAATTTTCTAGACCGAAAGATTGTAGTTTCAGTAGCCAAAGCCGAAAAAAGCGGCCCTCCGCGGCAAAACAACAATCCGCGTTTTAGTCGTCGTCGCAACGGTCCGCGCGCTTACGGCCAGGAGCAAAAAGAAAACAACCCAATCCAGCGCCTAGAATGAAGCGTCAACTTTTTGCAGTTTTTTTGGCAGGGTCATTTTTTGTGGCTCTCATCTCTGTAGCGTACGCCGAAGAGTTTTATTGCGAAGTAATGGCTCTTGAGGGAGTTGTGACGCTGAGTAACCGGTCTGTCAGCGGTCAGGTGCTGCAGGAAGGCGACCTTCTGAAAGTCGACGATGTGGTGCAGGTGGTGGGCACAGGCGGTTACGCCGATCTGGCGTATGACCGCCAGTGGAATAGTGTGACGCGCGTGGAAGAAAATTCAAAAATTCGAATTCAAGCACTTTATCCCACGACGGTGGAACTTCAAAGCGGAGGAGTTTACGCAAAGCTAAGATCTTTGCCAAAAGATTCTTCGTTTGACGTGCAAACGCCGACCGCCATCGCAAGCGTGCGCGGCACGGAGTATCGCACCACGTTTTTGGAAGGCCAAACCCAGGTCTATAACCTGTCGGATTCCGATGTTTATGTGTATGGGCTGGACAATTCCGGACGGCGTCAGACAACACCCGTAATTATTCATCATTCCGAGAAAACGCAGGTAATCAAACGTGGCGCGCCTCCAGTAGCTCCTCTTCGCATGCAAGCGCATGAATTGCAACGCGCTGAACATTTTCGCCAGGGCATCGATAAGAAAATCAATGAGAACCTCGCCAATGGCCATTTTGGAAAAATTCCGATGGACCATCGTTCCAAACCTAAAATTTTGTCGAGTGGACCAGGTCGCCAGGCGACTGAGCGGATAGCGAGTCGCGGGGAACATGCGGGAGATTCCAAGCAGGGCAAAACATTTCATGGCCCGGGACAGCAGCCTCGTCATGATAAGGTCGGCGAACGGCATTTTGATAAGCCTCATACCTCCGATAAAAACAAGAGATTGCAGGATAATGTGGGCAGAAATACTCAAGGCCAGACTCGCAAATCGACTCGCCCCGGCCCGAAACCCGGCACCGGTCAGCGTAAATAAGCCAACACTTACTCTTTCGGACTTGCTTGCTTTTGGACTGGTAACGTAAAATAAATTGGGGAAATTCCTAGGTAAGTAATAAAGAAAAGGGCGTATCCTTCTAGTTATCACACAAAGGAGGAATACGCCCATGGAAGCCCAAGGAAAGCTGCTACCACAATCTCAAATACTAAAACAATGGTGGTCTGAGGTCAAAGAAAACTTCTGGCAAGAGGACGCTAAGATAAAAGTGAAATTACTCTTAAAAGAACTCATGAAATCAACGATGAAAGAGGAAATGACTCAACTCTTAGAACGCAACTCCTATGAACGTAAAGCCAGTACCTATCGACACGGCTATTACCCCAGAAGCCTTGTGACCCAATTCGGTCTTGTCAGTGACATCCAAGTTCCAAGGGCTAAAAATATTCAATTTAAAACCAGAGTCTTTAAAAAGTACCGTCGCTTTCAAGACGTCGTGGAGGATCTGATAGAAGGAATATTCCTGGCCGGAGTATCAACGCGCCGTGTCGGAGAAGCTGTCGCAAAACTTCTGGATACCAAAGTCTCCCATGGCACAGTCTCCAATATCACAAAGAGGCTTGACGCAAAAGTCCAAGAGTTCCACAAAGCACCAATTCTCGATGAATACCAATACCTCATCTTCGATGGCATTACTTTAAAAGTCCGTTACGGCGGGAAATATCATACTCGCAGGATTCTTGTAGTTTATGGAATTACCCTCTTTGGCCAAAGAAGGCTCATTGGCTTCCGCCAAGCCAAAGGCGAATCTCAAACTGCTTGGGAGTCGCTTATGAATAGCCTTCATGCCAGAGGGCTAAAAGGGGAGCATCTGAAACTCATCGCCATGGACGGATCCGCAGGATTAAAGGCCGCCGCCGAACTTGTCTATCCCCAGGCCAGAATCCAAAGATGCTGGGCGCACAAGCTTCGTAATGTCGCCAATTACTCCAAAAAGGAATACGAAGAAGGCCTGGTCAATGACGCCAGAAAAATCTACCAATCTACTAACCGATCAAAAGCCATCGTCAAATTCAAGGATTGGAAAAAGATCTGGCAGAAAATCGCTCCCGAGGCTGTCCATTGCCTGGAGAAAGACTTAGAAGAGATGCTGAGCTTCTTTGATTGTCCGAAAGCCCATCAGATAAAGATTCGGACAACCAACGCCATTGAACGAGCCTTCCGGGAGGTCCGGCGCAGGACAAGAGTGTTCTCCTGCTTCTCGAATCCAGCCTCAAGCGAGCGAATTATCTTTGCTATTTTTACGCATTTAAATAACAACTGGCAGGGTAGGCCCTTAAAGCAATTTACCCAATTTGATTGACGTCACCTTAAGATAAGCCAAGCTTGACATTGATTCCAGCGAGTGCTACCCTTTCTTTTCTATTGAAGGGGTATTATGAGCACTTATTTCGCGAATAAAAAAGATTTTATCGAGAAAAAATGGCAAATTGTGGATGCCCGCGGGGAGATTGTGGGTCGTTTGGCCACAAGAATTGCACGGATTCTAATGGGTAAAAACGACCCTCATTACACCCCTCACGTGGAAACGGGAGACGGAGTGATTGTGATCAATGCTTCGGAAGTGCGCATGACCGGCAACAAGCCTAAAGCTAAATTATATAAAGCTTTTTCCGGCTATCCCGGGGGACTCAAGCAGCGGACGTTTGAACGAGTCATGAAAGAAGATCCGACGTACGTGTTGACGCACGCGGTCAAAGGGATGTTGCCAAAATCTCGTTTAGGAAAAAGAATGATCACGCATCTACTGGTCTATTCGGGTTCCGAGCACCCGCATCAGGCTCAAAAACCAAAAACATTGGCAATCAAAGGATAATTTGGTGGAAAATCTTAAATTCATGGCCACGGGACGACGCAAGGAAGCCACGGCGCGCGTGCAGCTTTTTAAAGGCAACGGCGCCATTCAGGTGAATAAAAAGGAACTGAAACAATTTTTTGGGCGTCCCACGCTTCGCATGCTGGTGATGCAGCCGCTGGAGGCCGTAAACCTCAATCAAAAAGTGGATGTCATTGCCAATGTTCGCGGCGGCGGTCTTGCCGGACAGGCCGGCGCGATTCGTCACGCCATCTCAAGAGCGCTCGTGCAATACGATGAAACGCTAAAGAGCCTTTTGCGCAAAGGCGATTATCTCACCCGCGACCCACGAATGAAGGAAAGAAAAAAGTACGGTCGTCGCGGGGCGCGCAGGCGCTTCCAGTTCTCGAAGAGATAACGAGGCTAAGCCCAAAGCATCTATTTAGAATTTGTTGTAACTTCAATATTGGCCGAGCCTTACGCTCGGCCTTTGTTATTATTTTTTGACAGAAACACAAAAGCACACTATAATACAGGTTTTCGTTTCCCAAGGCACTTAGAGAGATGAGTGGAAATAGTTTAACAATGAAAAAAATTAAAGTGGGTGTTGTCGGCGCCACCGGGTATAGCGGCGAAGAGTTGGTTCGGATCTTGGCAGGGCATCCGCATACGCAGCTTGCTTACGTCTCGGGTAAAGAAGACCGCGAAATCAAAATCCAAGATATTTTTCCCTATCTTAAAAATCGTTTGGATCTGGAGTGCAAGGCATTTGTAGCCCAGGAAGCCGCGGAAAAGTGCGACTTGGTTTTTTTGTCTTTGCCGCACACCGTCTCGATGCAATTTGCCCCGTTTTTTTTAAAGGCAAAGAAAAAAGTCGTCGACATCAGCGCGGATTATCGTTTGAAAGATCCCGACGTCTACGAAAAGTTTTATAAGGCGCAACATCGCGACACGTCCAATCTTCGCGCGTCCGTTTACGGGCTTCCGGAAATGCACCGTGAAAAAATAAAACAAGCTCTGCTGGTGGCCAATCCGGGATGTTATCCCACGGGCGCCATCTTAGGACTTTTACCTGGCGTGAAAAAAGGGCTGTTCGAGCTGGATTCGATCGTGATCGATGCCAAAAGTGGTGTTACCGGAGCCGGACGCAAGGCGGAAAAGTCGCTTAACTTTTCCGAAGTCAACGAGTCCTTCAAGGCTTACAAGCTTTTTGAGCACCAGCACGTGCCCGAAATCGATCAAGAGCTTGGCCACGTGGCCAAAAAAGAGCTTCGTGTGGTTTTTGTTCCACACTTGCTGGCGATCAATCGCGGCATCTTGAGTACGATCTATGTGAAGACAAAGAAAAAAATGGATACAGACGAGCTTTTGGCGACGTATCAAAAATTTTATAAAAATGAGCCGTTTGTCAACGTCCTTGCCGGCTCGGCGCTTCCCGAAATCAAGCATGTGGCGCACACCAATTTTTGTAATATCGGTTTACGCGTAAACCCCGACAAGGGGCTGGCCGTGATCGTGAGCGTGATCGACAATTTGGGCAAGGGCGCGGCGGGCCAAGCCGTGCAGAACATGAATTTGATGTGCGGCTTTGACGAGCGCACGGGGCTCTGAGGCATGAAAATCATTCACGGCGGCATTACAGCGCCTCTGGGTTTCAAGGCCAGCGGGCTTTATTGCGGCATCAAGAAATCCAAGAGAAAAGATCTCGCGCTCATTGTATCTGAGAGATTATGCGACGCGGCGGGCACATTTACCACCAACAAGGTGCAAGCTTCATGTGTTGTCATCAACAAGGATCATTTGCGCGGCGGCCAGGCCCAGGCCATCATCGCGAATTCCGGCAACGCCAATTGCATGACGGGAGAAAGCGGTTTTGAAAATTCGCGGACGATGATTTCGGTGGTTGCCCGGGCTTTGAGAGTGAAGAAAAAAGATGTGTTGGTGGCTTCCACGGGCGTTATCGGAAAACCTCTTCCAATCAAAAAAATTGTCAATGCTATTCCGGAACTTGTGCGAACGTTGGACCGTAAGGGAAGCGAGTCGGCCGGGGCGGCCATCTTGACCACTGATCGCCTGAACAAAGAAATGGCCCTGGAATTTCATGTGGGACGCCGGCGTGTGAGAGTAGGCGCCATTGCCAAAGGGGCGGGTATGATTCATCCGGAAATGGCGCTCCATACGCCCAAACCTGGCGTCAAATTATCCGCAGCCCCCAGGCATGCGACGATGCTGTGTTTTGTTTCAACAGACGCGGTGATCACTCCCGCAGCACTTCGGGATGCGCTTGAAGGGGCTGTGACGAAAACATTCAACACCATCACTATCGACGGCGACATGTCGACCAATGACATGGTGTTGGTTTTGGCCAACGGCATGGCGCAGAATAAAAAAATCGTGGAAAAGACGAAAGAATTTCGCGTGTTTACCAAAGCGTTGGAAACGATTTTCTTAGCATTGGCAAAACAAATGATCCGTGACGCCGAAGGAGCGACGAAATTCATGGAGATTGTAGTAAAAAACGCTTCCAGCCGTGAGGACGCCCGGCGGGTGTCCAAATCCGTGGCCAGTTCCAATCTCGTCAAATGCGCCGCATTTGGCTCTGACCCCAATTGGGGTCGCATCGCGGCGGCGGTCGGTTATTCCGGCGCTCATGTGGACCCGTGGCGAATGGTGATTTTTTTAGGCAAAGAATCGGTGCTTCGAAATGGCGGAAGAGTCAAGCAAAATGCGGCAGTGCTAAACCGTATTTTTGCCCAAAAAAATATCAAGATCACGGTGGATTTGGGGCTGGGGAAGTTCAGCGCCACGTCTTACACCTGTGATTTTTCCACCAATTATGTGCGGATTAACTCTGCTTATAGAACATGAGGGGACTGTTGCAGCCCAAAGGGAGTTTTTCTTTATGGAAGAAATGATCAAAAAAGCGGATGTGATGATCGAGGCTTTGCCGTACATCCAGAATTTTTACGACAGGACCATTGTCATTAAGTACGGGGGTGCTGTGCTCACGGATATTGCCATTCGCCGCAACGTGCTCGAGGACATTGTGTTTATGAGCTATGTAGGCATGCGTCCGGTGCTGGTGCACGGTGGCGGGCCCTATATTTCTAAACGCTTGGAAGAATTGGGAAAAGAATCGAAATTCGTCGATGGTTTTCGCGTCACCGATGAGGAAACCATTGAAATTGTGGAGCAGGAACTGGACAAGGTCAATCGCGAGATTGTGCGTGAGATCATTTCCCTAGGCGGCAGCGCCATTTCTTTGAGCGGCAAAGAGGATCATTTGATCGAAGTGAAAAAACACGTTGAAATCAACGGGCAGGACATCGGTTTTGTCGGCGAGATTACAAAAATCAACGGCGATGTGATCCAAAAAATGATCACCAGCGA